>JANSYB010000183.1 GCA_024742655.1 Paracoccaceae bacterium
AGCCCCGCACCGTCACCGTTCCAGAACAGCAGGTCGAAGGCCGGGGGCGTTTCGCCCATCATGTAGGTTCGGATCGCGGGAGTATAAATCAGGTCGTTCGAGCGCAGGAAAGACATCGTGCGCGACATGATGAAAGAGCGCAGGATGCCCTGCTCTTCCACTTCCTTTTCGATACCGTCCACGAAATCGTTCTGCAGGAAGGGTACGAATTCGCCCTGCTCGCCGAAATCGGTGAGCGCGGTAAAGAAGGTCGCGGATTTCACGCTCTTGTCCCCGCGCTTGGCCATCAGGGCCAGCGTCAGGTGCAGCGTGGTGCCCGCAATGCAATAGCCGACCGCATTGACCTGTTTTTCCCCGGTGATCGCCTTGGCCTCGCGGATGGCGGTCAGAAACCCCTCATCGACATAGTCATCCATGCTGACATCGGCATAGGAGGCATCCGGGTTCACCCAGCTGACCACGAACAGGGTATAGCCCTGATCGGTGATCCACTTGATCAGGCTGTTCTGCGGCTTGAGGTCGAGCACGTAATACTTGTTGATCCACGGCGGAAAGATCACGACCGGGGTCTTGTAGACCTCTTCGGTGGTCGGCGCGTACTGGATCAGTTCCATCATCCGGTTGCGATAGACCACCTCGCCCTTGCTGCAGGCCACGTTCTCGCCCAGCACGAACGCCCTGTCGTCGGCCAGCCGCACGACCATCTCGCCGTTGTTGGCCTCAAGGTCGGCCACGAGGTTCTCGAGCCCGCGCACGAGGCTTTCGCCCTCGGTCTCGACCGCCCTTTCCAGCGCATCGGGGTTGGTGCCGAGAAAGTTGGTCGGGCTCATCATGTCGATGATCTGGCGCGAGAAGTAATTCAGGCGCCGCTTGTCGACCTCGTCGAGATCGTCGGCCTCCTGAACCGCGCTTTCGATGGCTTGCTTGTTCAAGGCATACTGGTGCTTGATATAGCGGAAATAGGGGTTGGTTTCCCACAGCGGGTTTGCAAAGCGCCGATCCCCGGCCAGCGGGTCGGGTTGCTCGTCCTCTTCGGCAATCACGTGCCCCTGCGCGAGGCCCTGCTGCGCCTCCATGAAATGGCGCACGGATTTGCCCCAGTATTCCAGCTGCTGTTCGTACATCTTGCCGGGATTCTCGAAAATCCCCTGCCAGTAAGACGCCATCGCCTTGGCAAACAGATCCTGTGACGGCCCGTTCAGGTCCGGCTGGGGCGGATTGCGGGACGACAACGCCTGCAATAAGCGCTGTGACAGCTCTTCGACACGGGCGAGGTTCTCGCTCATCTTGTCGAAATTTTTGTCTGCGGCATCCTCGCTCGTTGCCATTTTGTCGATTCCCTCGTAAATTTCTGCTATGCAGCATAACGGCGCTGCCCTGAACATGGGCTGCGACGAATGGAAACGGGCCGCCCAAGGTCTAAGGAGTTTGTAATGCGTTACATGATCACCTACGACCTTATGGAAACCATGCGCAACACCAATCAGTGGTTGGGTGCGACGGCGCTTTCCATGGCATCTTACCCAATTTTCAGCATGGCTCCAAACCCTGCTTTTCATTGGCTGGCCGCCTGGGGTGAGGTAACGGAGCGCACCTTTCAGCGAATGGTCGTCAAACCGGACTGGGGCATCGAATCGATTACCGGCGAAGACGGGCGCGATCACCTGATCAATGTCGAGACCGTGGTGGAGCGCCCGTTCGGCGATCTCATTCATTTCGATGTGCAGGGCCGGGATGACATGGACCGCCGCGTGCTGCTCGTGGCGCCGATGTCGGGGCATTACGCGACGCTGCTGCGCTCGACCGTGCGCTCGCTTCTGCCCGATTGCGAGGTTTACGTGACCGACTGGCACAATGCCCGCGACATTCCGGTGTCCGAAGGCAAGTTCGATGTCGAGGATTACACGCTCTACCTGATGGATTTCATGCGCGAACTGGGCAGCGACCTGCACGTGATCGCCGTGTGTCAGCCCGCACCGCTGACCCTGGCCGCGACGGCCTATCTCGCGGAACTGGACCCGGATGCGCAGCCGCGCTCCCTGACGCTGATCGGCGGGCCGATCGATCCCGATGCCACCCCCACCGACGTGACGGATTTCGGTCGCCGCGTGACCATGGGACAGCTGGAGGAAACGATGATCCAGCGCGTCGGCTTCAAATACAAGGGCGTGGGCCGGATGGTCTATCCCGGCCTGCTGCAATTGACCTCGTTCATGTCGATGAACGCCGAACGGCACGGCAAGGCCTTCATGGATCAGATCGGCCGCGTGATGCGCAACGAGGCCAGCGATCACGACCCGCACAACAAGTTCTATGACGAGTATCTCGCCGTTATGGACATGCCGGCGGAGTTCTACCTGTCCACGGTTGAGCGGATTTTCAAAGGGCTCGAAATCGCCCGCAACGAATTCGTGGTGGCCGGGCACAAGGTCGATATCGGCGCGATCAGCCGCGTCGCGGTCAAGACCGTCGAGGGCGGCAAGGACGACATCTCCGCCCCCGGTCAGTGCGTTGCCGCACTGGACCTGCTGACCGGCCTGCCCGACAGCAAAAAGGCCAGCTATATCGAGCCGGAGGCCGGCCATTACGGCATTTTCGCGGGCCGCTCCTGGCGCAACAACATCCGTCCGCTGGTGCTTGATTTCATCGACGCCAATTCCGAGGCGCCGGCCAAACGCAGCCGCACTGCCCCCAGCAAGAAGAAGGCGGGCAAGAAGGGCGCGAAACTGGCGGCCGAATAATGCCGCCCCGCGTCAGTCTTTTCGCTGACCGCCGCGCCGGCGGGGCCGTCCGCGCAGCCATCGCACCAGCGGCACGATATCCAGTGCGGCCACCGCGGCGCCAAGCGGGATCATCCAGAATCCAAGAACCGGCAGAAAGCCGAGAACGCCCCCGCCCATGATCACCAGCCCAACCGCCAGGCGCAGGCCGGGCGGCACGCGGCGCCCGACCCAAAGCTGAACCCGCCGGCGGGTCCGGCGGGCCCATGATTTCATTCGGCTCTTGTCCGTTTTTTCAGGCATCTGCCCGGGTTTGCAGGACGAGTGGCTGCCGTTGCCAGGCGCGCAGGGCCGCGGTCACCGCGTCGGGCGCCTCCAACGTGGGCAGGTGGCCCGCGTCACGGATCACGGCCAATTCTGCAAAGGGGATGATACCGGCCATGTGCTCGTGCCGGCGAAGCGGTGTCAGCGTGTCATATTCCCCGCACAAAACCAGCGTCGGCACCTTGCACGCCCGCAAAGAGGGTTGATAGTCACGCCGGCGCTGCAACGCCCGCGCCTGGCGCAGGATGGCAGCGGCACCGATATTCTCGGCCATTTTGGTGACCGTGTGCAGCACCGTCGCCCGCTCGGATCCCGGCGCGAGATAATCGGGGCGCATGATCGCCGAGACCGCCTGATCCAGCAATCCGGCCTTCAACTTGATGATCAGCGGCTCGTAGTCCGCCGCGGTCTGAGGCGTTTCCGCCAGCGCATTGGTATCCATCAGGGCCAGCCGCGTGATGCGTTCCGGCGCGCGGCGCAGCAATTCCATCGCCACGATCCCGCCCATCGACAACCCGGCCAGCGCGAACTTGCGCGGCAGAACATCGAGCAGGCCCGATGCGATCTCTTCGATGCGGTCGCCGCCGGTGACGGGGGCCACCGTCACAGCGCAATCGGGGCTGAGCGCCGCAATCTGCGGGCCAAAAAGACGTGCGTCACACATCATGCCCGGCAGGAAAACCAGGGGTTCGGCCATTCAAAGATCCTTACTGCCCGCGCAATGCGCTGTTTTTGTTTCGTACACAGTGCCACAGCGCGCGGCAAAATCAAGCGCAAGCGGCATGTCGCGCCCGATCTCGGCGGTCTGTGGCCTTGCGGACGATGCCGCGTCAGGCCGCTATGCGGACCAGAACCTCTTCGAGGGCGGTTTCGATAAGGGCAAGGCAATCGGGGTCGGAAAAGCGGTGATCGGCGCCTTTGACCAATGTCAGGCGCATGTCGTCGCCCCGGGCATGATCCAGCAGGCGCAAGGCCACAGACATGTCCACATCGGCATCCGCCGTGCCCTGCAGAAACCGAACCGGTACCGGCAGCGCAAGGGGTGCGCGCAGGACCAGGTGATCGCGCCCGTCCTCGATCAGTTTGCGGGTGATGATGTAGGGCTCGCCATAGTCACTCGGCAGAGCCACCTGACCGGTTTCTTCCAATGCCTTGCGTTGCGCGTCGTCGAACCCCGCCCACATCGAATCCTCGGTGAAATCGGGGGCCGCGGCGATGGTCACGAGCCCGGCCAGCCGCTCCGGCATGGCCCGAGCGCATAACAGGGCAATCCAGCCGCCCATCGAGGAGCCCACGAGCATCTGAGGGCCATCGGTCAGCGCCGTGATCGCAGCCATCGCGTCGGCGGCCCAGTCCCCGATGCAGCCCTCGGCAAAGGCCCCCTCGCTTTCGCCATGGCCCGAGTAATCGAAGCGCAGAAAGGCACGTCCGGTGCGCCGGGCCCAAGCCTCCAAATGCACCGCCTTGGTGCCCTCCATGTCGGATTTGAACCCACCCAGGAACACGACGCCGGGCCCCTGCCCGTCTGTTTTGTGATAGGCCAAGCGCCGCCCTTGCGGCGATGTCATGTATTCGGTCTGTCCCATGAAGCCCCCTGCCTGCGGCATATACCGCCCGGCAGCTTCGTCAAAGCGGCCCCGGGATGCAAGCCCCGGTGCGGCCCTGTCAGGCGATGGAGCCCAACCGGCGCTCGATCCGGCGCAGGGAATGCTCGGCCTCGGTGCTGGTCTGGTCCGCGACCGACGGGCCGGGCACGGTCTCCGCCGGCGGCGCCGGGGGCTGCACAAGGCGTCGCGGGGTGGTTTGTGTCAACTCGACATACTGCTCTGTCAATTGGAAACTGTGGTCGTACCTGGCCATATCCGGTGTCCGTTACCTACATTGCGCACGATGCGTCATGAAAGCGTTACAGGCATTTTTCGATATTGAAAATATCTTTTTATGTCAGGTTGTTACAGTAAACAATCGCATACATTCGGGCACCGTTCGGCGCATACAGACGTGCACATACGCATGCCGGGGCACACGTCTGGATACCGCCCCCGCTCCATCATGTGTGATGCGCTTTGCCGCAAAACGAAAACGGGGGCGCCCTGCGCCCCCGAAACCCTTGTACGGCCGGTGTGACCCGGTTTTGTCAGCCGCCGATATAGGCGCTGCTTTTCGGACGGTAAAAAACCTTTTGATTGTGCAGACGTCCCAGAAGGTCATGGATACGGCGCACGGAGGCATCTGCATCCTGCGGGTCGTTGCACGGCCGGTTGTCATTCGAGGCCGACCCGATCAGGGCCCCGGACAGCTCACTTTTCGAGCGGCGCAGCGCCTCCTCGATCAGCTCCATATCCTCGACAGAGAGTTCGAAATTCACGTTGTATCGCGCCATTGTCCTGTTCTCCGCTCTCTTCATAAGTTAAACTTAACATATCATCTGTTGAAGTGAATATAGGAAAGCCGGGGCGAAGGTAAAGTGGAAAATTTTGCGATGCGTCAAAGTGTTACAAAAGCGAAAAGCATACAATTGGATACCCCGGCCGGCATGCCAACGCACACCAATCACGCGCAATCCGCTAAGTATCTGTAACGTCTGGGCCTCTTTGCGGCGCAAAAGCCGATGCGCAGGCCCGCGCAGCTTGACTTGCCCCCGCAGCCGCGCCAAAAGGCGTGCGAACAAAAACACCCGCAACCGGGCGCTCCGTGGG
>JANSYB010000481.1 GCA_024742655.1 Paracoccaceae bacterium
CGGCAATCAGGGCCAGAATGGCCGAGATGACCGGGCGCAGGGGCAGGCCGTATTCCCGTCGCATGCCGTAATCCCAGGCCTGCCACAGACCGATCAGCCCGAACACCGCGCCCGAGGCCCCGATCATCGGAACATTCGTCGAGGCCAGTAACCCGAAGGCCAGCGCACCACCGACCGCGGACAACAGCAGCACCAGCAGCGTCCTTGCTGTGCCAAGACGGCTTGCCGCGAGTTTGCCGAGCGACAAAAGTACGACGCCGTTCAAGGCCAGATGCATCAAACCGCCATGCAGAAACGCGTAGCTGACGCACATCACGGCCCTTTGCCCCGGATAGACTGGCGCCACTACCCCGGAAAAGACCGGCTGCCAGAAGGCGCCAACCAACAGTGCCGACCAGCGCCAGTCAGGCGTGCCGATATAGCCCGTCTCCGCCAGCGACAGGACAAGTTCGATGGCTGTCATGATGCCCACCAGGGCCCACAGAAAGGCGGGCGCCCCGGATGGGCGCGGGTTGATTTGCGTCGGTGGCGATGGATCGGTCATGCGTGTGCCATGCCTATTGCCGGCCAGCGTATATCAGGCGCCCGGCGCGAGACGGTTCTATCGACCATTTTTTGCCGCTGCATGGTGCCATGCCGCAAGGATATGAAATCAGGCTTTTGCACCCTAGCCCGGCTGCGGCCGCCGCCGCATGAGAACCACCATGTTCGACACCAAGAGCGCACCGATCACCACCACACCACCGACAAGCGCCCAACGACCCGGATCCTCACCAACGACCGCCCAGACAAGGATCGGCGCCAGCACCGATTCCAGCAAGATCAGAAGTGATACCTCGGCCGAACTGATGTACCGCGGCCCCAGTGTCAGAAAACACGTCGCCACGGCGATGAAGGCACCATGACCGAGAAACAGGTGCCACTGATCCAGCATCGGGCCCATCGGCGAGACAAAGGGTAGAAAGACCAGCCCCGCACCGATGTAGGAGAGCGGAATCGCCGGCACCATCGAGATGTCCTTGACCTTGCGCACCGCCGTCAGCGCGCCCGCATAGGCCACGCAGACATAGACGGCCCACAGATCGCCCTTCCAGCTTGCGATCTCGTTCTCGCCCGAACCGTAGGCGATAATGCCAAGCCCCACGAAAACGCCCAGCATGGTCAGAACCATGCGCCGGCTGATGCCTTCGCCCAGAAACAGCTTGCCGAAAATGGCCGCGAAAATGGGCATCGAGGCGAAGATGAACACCACGTTGGCCACGCTGGTTTGCGTCACCGCCATGACAAAGCCCGGCGCGGTGGAGCCCATGAGCACCATGTAGATGATGCCGGGCCAGCCCGTGCGCAGCGTCGCGGCCCTCAGCGGTGCCATTCCCTGCAACGCCAGAACGCCCACGAGGATGATGACCCCGGCCGTGATCGCACGCCAGAACGCCACGACGAGCGGCTCGGCATCGATCAACCGCACGAAAAGCGAATCCGGCACGACGAACAAAACGCCGAGTGTCGTGATGATGAGGCCCTTGAGATGGTCTGTCATGGGCAAATCTGTCCGTCGTTTTGACCGGAAAGTAAAGAGAGGTGCGACCAGCGTCGCAATCGCGCTGTCTTGTGAGATGCCCCGTCACGCTTTAGCCTTTGATCAGGAGGATGCGCATCATGAACCGCCAGACCCGTTCTCATGGCCTGACGCAGGCCGCGACCCCCGTTGGCACGCAGGAAGGCTACATGCCGGGCTTCGGCAATGACTTCGAAACCGAGGCGCTGCCCGGGGCCTTGCCACAGGGCATGAACAGCCCGCAGAAATGCAACTATGGCCTTTACGGTGAGCAGCTTTCGGGCACGGCCTTTACCGCGCCCAGCCACCGCAATGAACGCACGTGGTGTTACCGCATCCGCCCCTCGGTCAAGCATTCGCACCGCTATGAAAAAATCGATCTGCCTTACTGGCAGACGGCGCCGAATGTCGACCCGGATGTGGTCAGCCTCGGGCAATACCGTTGGGATCCGGTGCCGCATTCCGACACGGCGCTGACATGGCTGACCGGGATGCGCACGATGACAACGGCGGGGGATGTGAACACCCAGGTCGGCATGGCCAGCCATATCTACCTTGTCACCGCGTCGATGGAGGATGCGTATTTCTATTCCGCCGACAGCGAACTGCTGGTCGTCCCGCAAGAGGGGTGTTTGCGGTTCTGTACGGAATTGGGCGTGATCGAGGTGGCGCCCAAGGAGATCGCCCTTCTGCCGCGTGGCCTGCTGTACCGGGTCGAGGTGATAGAGGGGCCGGCGCGCGGCTTCGTGTGCGAGAATTACGGCCAGAAATTCGAGCTTCCGGGGCGTGGACCGATCGGGGCCAACTGCATGGCCAACCGGCGCGATTTCAAGACGCCCGTCGCGGCCTTCGAGGATCGCGAGACGTCCTCTACCGTCACCATCAAGTGGTGTGGCCAGTTTCATCAAACCCGCATCGGGCATTCACCGCTCGATGTGGTGGCATGGCACGGCAACTACGCGCCCTGTAAATATGATCTGCGCACCTATTGCCCGGTCGGGGCCGTTCTGTTCGATCATCCCGACCCGTCGATCTTTACCGTTCTGACCGCGCCATCGGGGGTCGAGGGCACGGCCAATATCGATTTCGTGCTGTTCCGCGAACGTTGGATGGTGGCCGAGAATACATTCCGCCCACCATGGTATCACAAGAACATCATGTCCGAACTGATGGGCAATATCTATGGCGCGTATGACGCGAAACCGCAGGGCTTCGTGCCCGGTGGCATGAGCCTGCACAACATGATGCTGCCCCATGGCCCGGACCGGGAGGCATTCGAAAAAGCGTCGAATGCCGACCTGAAGCCCGGCAAGCTGGACAACACCATGTCGTTCATGTTCGAAACCCGTTTCCCGC
>JANSYB010000626.1 GCA_024742655.1 Paracoccaceae bacterium
CGCCTGCTTTCTTGTGTGCCATCTTGTCTCTCCTTAGCCTTTAGCCAGTTCTTTGGCCTGTTCGATCCAGCCTTCGCGCTCGATCCGGCCTTTGAACGACAGTTTCTCGTCCATCGCGGCCACGTCCTCTTCGGTCCAGGCCGCGATCTGGGCAAACGTGCTCACGCCTGCCTCGTGCAATTTCTTCTCAAGCGCGGGGCCAACGCCCGACAGCTGCTTGAGATCGTCGCCACCCTCGGCCTTCGCGGCGGTCTTGGGGGCGGCTTTCTTTTCCTCGGCCTTCTTCGGCGCGGCGGCCTTGGCGGGTGTCTTGGCCTCGGCGGCGGCCACGGCCACGGCCGCGACGGAACCTGCACCAACGGCGGCCTTCACGCCCGACTTGTCGCCACCCTTCTCGAGGATGTCGGTCACGCGCAGCACGGTCAGTTGCTGGCGATGGCCCTTGGTGCGCTTGGAGCCGTGCTTGCGGCGGCGCTTGACGAAATGGATGACCTTGTCACCCTTGATCTGATCGACGACCTCGGCCTGCACGGCCGCGCCTTCCACGAAGGGGGCGCCGACGACAGGCGCATCACCGCCCAGCATCAGAACCTCGTTGAACTGAACTTTTTCACCGGCATCGGCTGCAAGCTTTTCCACACGGAGCATATCGCCCGACTGGACCTTGTATTGCTTGCCACCGGTCTTGAGGACCGCAAACATCGTCGTCTTCCTTTTCGCTTCCGCGTTCTGTGGCCCCCGTTTCCGGGTGTTTTGGCCAGACCGGCCGCCTCGAACAGCGCGCCCCGCTCGGAGCGTCATTGATATATCCCCGCACGGGCAAAGGCCCGGACGGAGCCGCGCTTATGCTCAGGAACGGGATCAAAGTCAAGAGGCCGCAGGCGCCCTTTGCCTCAAAGTTCCTCGCTTTGCATCTGACGCGCGATGGCCTGCCCCAGAAGATAGGACAGTTCCTCGTACATCTGGTCATAGGCGGAGAAAATCGCGCTGTTGAGCGCGCGCCCCGCCTCGCTGCGATAAAGGGCGGCATAGGCGTCCAGATCGGCCGGATCCAGCGGCCGGTAGGCCATCATCAGGAACGCACCGAGCCAGCTTTCAGATTGTGCGCGCACATCGCCTTCCTGCGACCAGACATCGGCCAGCATCTCGTCCTCGCCCATCTCGATGGCACCCCCGTCGGCCAGACCGCGGTAGAACATCAGGTTCGCATTCAGCGCCCCCATCACGTTGAACTCCACAAGGTCGCTGTCGCCGATGATTTCCTCGACCTGCACAAGCAGGCGTGGACGGGCCTGCTGCGCCTCTTGCCAGACCTCGGTGGCGGCGTCCTCGGTCGCGTCATCGAGGAACGCCTCGCGCGCGGACAATTCCAGCGAGATGATCTCGCGGCCCCTTTCAGAGGTGAAGAACGCCACCAGCGGCGCGATATCCGTGCCCTCCAATTCCGCGGCAAAGCGGTCAGTGACCAGTTGCGCCATCCTGTCGGTGTCGTAAATCTCGGACAGAACGCGCCGCCAGCCTGGCGCGCTGACACCGGGCAGCATTTCCTGCGCGATCTCGTCGCCGTATTGCAGCCCCTCCTGGCGCATTATGCGCACCGTGTCGTCAACCCGCAGCGCCCCGATCAGCGCACGCATGTCGCCCGCCGCCGTCTGCGCCATCGCCTGCGTGGCCATGACCGCGGCCAGCATTACGGCCCCGATGGCCCTTGCCAGACCCGCGCGCATCACAGTTCCTGTCCCGGATGCATATCGGCCATCCGCAGGGCCAGCGCCTCGAACCGGTTGGCCATGATTTCGTACTGAACGGCATTCATCAATTCATAGACCTTTTGCATACGCGGATCCTCCAGCGCGGCCAGGTAGGCCTCCAGTTCGGCCAGCGAAAAGTCCTGATAGGTATAAGCGGCATTGGCCAGCGCCGAGCGTTGCAGGCTCAGGCGCAGCTCATCCTCGCCTTCCTTGAGAAGGGCGCGCAGCGCGCCCTCGTCGAGCACCGCATCAAGCACGCCGGCATTGGAGGCGGCCATCAGGAACCGCACCTGGATTTCCTGCACCGCGCGCACCGCCGTGCC
>JANSYB010000549.1 GCA_024742655.1 Paracoccaceae bacterium
AACGAACTGATCAGCGAGATCGCCGAGATCATGCCGCACCTGATCGGCCTGTCGATCAGCGGGACGGGTCGCCTCGATGCGCTTGTGCGGATGTGCACGTCGATCCGCCTGACCGCCCCGCAGGCGTTGATCGCGGTCGCGGGTGTGGGGGCCGAAACCGGCATTGCAGAGTTGGCCGATGTGGATTACGTTTTCGATTCGGCCGATGAGGCCGAGCGCCAACTCGCCCGCCTGATGCAGATGCGCGGCGGGTGATTCCAGGTGACAGTCGGGTCGATAGCCCGTAACACGCGCCGGTTTTCCAAGGAGGGCCGCGCTTGAGCGATACGGATCTGTGCTACCTGCCGGCCAGCGAGGCGATTGCGCTTTTCAAGGCGCGCAAGCTGTCGCCGGTGGAGTTGATGCAGGCGGTGATCGACCGGGCCGAGACGGTCGAGCCGAAGATCAATGTCTTTGCCGATACCTATTTCGATCAGGCCATGGACCAGGCGAAAAAGGCCGAGGCGCGCTATGCCAGGCCCGGCGCGCGGCTGAAGCCGCTCGAGGGGGTGCCGGTCGCGATCAAGGATGAAAACAGGATCAAGGGACGGCGGACCACCTCGGGCTCACTCGTCTTCCAGGATGCGGTGGATACCTACACCTCGCTGAGCGTGGAACGTATCCTGACGGCCGGCGGGATCGTGCATGCGCGTTCCACCACGCCGGAATTTGCCTGCGCGGGCGTCACGCATTCGCGCCTTTGGGGCGTATCGCGCAACCCCTGGAACACCGACTACACGACCGGCGGCTCCTCCGGCGGGGCGGGTGGCGCACTGGCGGCGGGCACGACGACGCTGGCCAACGGGTCGGATATCTGGGGCTCCATCCGCATGCCGGCCGCGTGTTGCGGTGTGCTGGGGTTCAAGCCGCCTTACGGCCGGGTGCCCGAGGATTCGCCCTTCAACCTTGATTTCTATTGTCACGAGGGGCCGATGGCGCGCAGCGTGGCCGACCTGTCGCTGTTGCAGAATGTCATGGCCGGCCCGCATCCGCGTGACATCGCCACGGTGCGGCCGAAATTGACGATCCCGGCCGAGTTGAAACCGATCCGGGGCTGGAAGATCGCCTATTCGATGGATCTTGGCTATTTCGAAGTCGATCCCGAGGTCGTGCGCAACACCCTGGAAACGCTGGACATGCTGCGCGATCTGGGCGCCACGGTCGAAGAGGTCGATCTGGGCTGGAACGAAACGACGCTGACAGCGGCGTCCAATTATCTTGGTCACTTCTTCGGCAATTCGCTGGCCACGCTGCTGCCAAGGCACCGCGACCAGATGACCAATTATGCCCGTGCTTTCGCCGAGTTCGGCCAATCGACCACCGCGGCGGATTACCTGTCCTCGATGGAAGTTCTCAACGAGATGTACGCAACGCTCGGCCCGCTGCTGGAACGCTACAACGTTCTGATGTGCCCGACGATGCCACTGCCCGCGGTCCCGGCGGATTACGATCCGGGCGTCGATACCTGCCGGATCAACGGCAAGACGGTGCATCCCGTCTGGGGCTGGACCATGACCTATCCGTTCAACATGATGAGCCGCTGCCCGGTGATGAGCCTGCCCAGCGGGTTCGCAAGCAACGGGGTGCCCACGGGCGTGCAGATCGTGGGCCGCACCTATGACGATGTCAGCGTCTTTCGCGTCGCCGCCGATCTTGAGCGGCAGCGACCCTTGTTCAGGACGCGCGACCAGCGGCCTGACCCGTAACACGTCAGATGCCGGCGCCATCCACAGCTGGCCGGGGTTACACCCCCGCGGGGTTTTCGACATCCCGCCCCAGGGCGGCGAGGTCGGAATACCGGTCCCCGATGCGGTGATGCGGCCGACCGCCGGTGGCGGCACCAAGCCCTACCACAAGCTCGTCACAGGCCGGGGCGTCGTGGATCGAGAACTGCACTGTCAGATAATGCGAGCGCCGCCCCGTGTCGTGCTTGTCCATCAGGGGGATCTGCAGTTGGGTATTGGCCGGCCCGCGTGTATTGGTAAAGCCCAGATAGCTTTTCGCACCAACGGCCTCCCTGTAGAAATTGCCGTAGTGCAGGGTGTGGATCAGCGCCGATGCGTGCTCCAGTTCACAATCGGTTCCCGCAAGGCAGGCCTTGCCATACGCCTCGATCGCCGTGCCGGACCCGGCCAGCGCGATCAGCCGGTCACTCAGCATCTGGCCCAGAACCGGGGCCATGCGCCGGATTTCGGGCGAGAGGTCTTCGACGAACCCACGCCCGGCCCACGGGTTGCGCACCACCGCGGCAACGCCGATCACGCGCAGGATCGGGTTGGCCGCGCGGTCGCCTTCGCGGTGGATGTCCTCGTCATAGGTGACGATCTTTCGCAGTTCTGGCAGCATGGGAAACCTCCGGTCAGGATTGATGTATTCGGTCGAGAAACGCGCGGACGGGTCCGTTGACGGCTGCCGGATCTTCGGCCAGCGCCATGTGGCGCA
>JANSYB010000080.1 GCA_024742655.1 Paracoccaceae bacterium
GAATAAAGTCTGGGTCATGGCAGAGCAGGGCAACGCAACACAATCCGATCAGCCGTATCCGCGCTGGTTCGACGAACTTCGTCCCGGCGGCGAGGGTGAGGGCTTCGTCGAGAAGCATTTGCGCCATTCGCTGATGTTCGTGCGCCGCCCCGTGAACCGCCTCCTGGTGACCTTCGACAACCTGTCCAACGTGAATGACAGCTCGATCGAGCGGGAGCCCTGGGCCTTCAAGTTCGCGCAGGACATCAACATCTCGCATCTGGGCGTGATGGCGCATGTGGCGGACTGGTATCGGTGTCCTGATCTGATCGACCGGTTTCAAAAACTGGCCTCAGAGGGGTTTTTCGACGGGTACGACCGGGTCGTATTCGCGGGCGTATCGATGGGGGGCTATGCCTCGATCGCGTTCGGCTCTCTGGTGCCCGGGGCGCACGTCGTGTCGGTCAACCCGCAAAGCACGCTGGATACCGACCTTGTCCCCTGGGAGACACGTTACGAGGGCGGACGGCGGCAGGACTGGACGCTTCCCCTGTCGGATGCAGCGGCGTTGACCGCCGGTCTGGAGCGGGTGAATATTTTCTATGATCCCTATCACGCGTTGGACAAGAAACATGTCGGCCGGTTCAGCGGTGACAATATCTATATTTTCAACTGTCGCTATTCGGATCACAAGACAGCCGTCTTCATGCGCAAGATCGGCGCGCTCAAGCCGGTGATGACGCATGCGATTTTCGATGAGCTGACCGAGGACGCCTTTTACAAGCTTTATCGCGGCCGCCGCGACCTGCGCTGGTTCAAGAGCGCGGTGACGACCTATTTCCATGAAAAGGGCCGTGACCAGACGGCCGACCGGTTCGGCGTGGCCTTTCGCAAGCGCCTGCGTCGCATCATGCGCGAACAGGAACGCGAAGAGGCCAGATCGACCACCGATGAACAGGTCGGGGCCGACACCGCCGAGGACGATTTCGCGCTGGAGGATGATGGTGCCTTCAACGGTGCCGATGAGGCCGATTGGCAGGAAGCGCCAGAGAAACCGACGGATGCCGAAGCTGAAAAGCCTTTGAAGACAGCCGGTGACACGCCCGCCAAACCCCGCAAGGAAAAGAAGGCCGATACCCCGCCGCCCCGCCCCATCGGGCAGCGCGGCAATGATCGTTGTGGCATCGTGACCACGATGAAGAACGAAGGCCCCTTCATGCTGGAATGGGTGGCTTATCATCGGGCGATCGGCTTCACAGATTTCCTGATCTACACGAATGATTGCGACGACGGCACCGACCGCATTGCGATGCGCCTTGAGGAGTTGGGTGTCGCCAAACATGTCGACAATGTCTTCAAGCAAGGCGCCAGCCCGCAACGGGTGGCCCTGCGCCGGGCGCTGGCGGAGCCATTTTACCAGGAATGTGACTGGGTCATCTGTTCGGATTGTGACGAATTCCTGAACGTGCGCGCGGGCGACGGACGCCTGCCGGCCCTGTTCGAGGCCGTGGGCGAGGCGGACGCGATTTCGCTATGCTGGAAGATTTTCGGCTGCGGGGATCAGGTAGCCTACGAGGATGAGTTCATCACGCAGAATTTCACCTGGAGCGCACAGGAGGATTTCCGGGGCAAGTACAAGGCGCTTGGCCTCAAGACGATCTTCCGGCCCTCCGAGGCGATCAGGAAGTTCGGCGTTCACCGCCCCAAGTTCGACGGGCGCCCCGAGGGGTTCATCTGGAAGGATGCCGGAGGTCAGCCAATGCCCGAGAAGTATTTCGAGGCGGGGTGGTCTGCCTATCCCGCCTTTCGGCATGACCATGCACGCCTTCATCATTATGCCGTTCGCTCCGTCGACAGTTTCCTGGTCAAGCGGGATCGCGGCCGCACCAACCATATCGACCGCGATCAGGGCGTGGCCTACTGGGCGGATCTCAACCTCAACATGGAAGAGGATGCCTCGCTGGTGCCAACCGCCGAACAGACGCGCCGCGAATTCGATGCGCTGTTGCAGGACCGGGATCTCGCCCGTCTGCATGCCGAGGCCTGCGCGTGGCACCGTGCCAAGATCGCGGCGCTGAAATCGAACGAGGAGTGGGCGGCGCTGCATGACCTTCTGCAAATGATCAACCGCCCCGGTGAGATGCCGGTCAATCGTGATCAACTGTTGCAGGACCTTGCGGCGGAATGACCGATCGACCCTACATCGTCCTGCACGGTGGGTTTCACAAGACGGCCACCAGCCATATTCAGTCGATGCTGGCGCGCAATTCCAAGGCGTTGCAAAAGGCGGGCGTGCATTATGTGCATCACCGCGACACGCGTAAACGCCTGACTGTCCCGGTGCAGTGCAATGTCTACAACAAGCTGGGCATGGATTGGGACCCGAAGATTTCCGACGAGGAACTTCTGGAGATGACCGGGGCATTCTACGAAGAGGTTCTGGAAGATCGTCCCAAACGCCTGATCCTGTCGGACGAAAACATGGCCGGGCATTGCGGTCACTGCGTCAAGCGCGGTGTGCTGTATCGCTGGCGTCGCCGCCTGATCGAGGTGTTCGCGGCGCAATTTCCCGATGGCGTGGACGAGGTGCACCTGGGCCTGCGCAACTACGCTGATTTCTTTGCCTCGGCCTATGTCGAATACCTGCGCTCGGTTACGGGGCAGTGGTTCGTGGATGAACGCAAAATGCGCCGGCAGGTGATGGAGAACATGCCGAGCTGGCACAATATCCTGAAATCCGTGGTCACGCTGTTTCCCGGTGCACGGCTGTATGTCTGGAGATACGAGGATTTCCGGCAGATCGATCGCCGGATCCTGTCCAATCTGTGCGGACCGGATATAGATGCCGGCGCCCTGAAAGAGCCCAAGGATCGCAACAAGCGTCCGACCGCATCGGGGCGTGCCGTGCATGAACTTTTGCAGCTGATCCACAAGGAAGGCGCCGATTACGCACTGGATCAGCGCGTGGCGTTGCAGGAACAATACCCGCGCGGCAAGGATTTCGGGGGCTACGACCCGTGGACACCCGCGGAGCGCGCGCATCTGACCCGCATGTATGAGCGGGACCTCGACGACATTCGCACCAATCCTGACATCACTGTGATCGAAGCCGGGCATGACTAGTCGCTGTGGCCTTGCCGCGCCAGTTTGCGCACCGTTTTTCGCCGGGTTCAGCGAATGGTTGCCCGATCAGGCGCACCCGCCTAGACACGTGAACAAAACAGGCCGCCCGCGGGCTTGGGCCAAAGACAGACGAGGCAGGATATGAGCACGGATTACGAAATCGGGATGCTCTGGGTCGAGGGGCCGTTGAGTTATGTTGAGGTTCTCTGCGCGCAGTCATTCCTTGATGCCGGGCACCATGTGAAACTCTATCACTACAAGGATGTTCAGAATGTCCCCGAGGGCGTTGAACTGATCCACGGGGATACGGTTCTGGAAATCGACAAGTTCATTCAGCATGGGCGCACTGGAAGTTTCGCGCTCTTTTCCGATGTGTTTCGCTATCACCTTTTGCAGCAGAATGACCGGATGATCTGGGCCGATCTGGATGCCTATTGCGTCAAGCCGTTCGCATCGCATACCGGGCATTTCTTTGGATGGGAGTCCGACACCCACATCAATGGCGGTGTGCTGGGCCTTCCGCCGGACAGCGATGCGCTTGGTCAGCTGCTGGAAATGAGCGAGGATGAATACGGCATTCCGGAATGGTATTCGGATCGCGAAAAGGCACGGCTGCAGCAGTTGAAGGACGAAGGAACGCCCATTCACGTCGGTGACATGAAATGGGGCGTCTGGGGGCCGCAGGCGGTCACGCATTATTTGCAGAAAACAGGCGAAGACAAATACGCCTTTCCGATCGAGGGGCTTTACCCTGTCGGCTTTCGCGACCGGCGTTTGCTGATGCGCGCGCGGGCCACCCAGAAGGTTCAGAACATGATCACCGACAACACGTACTCGGTGCATTTCTATGGCCGCCGCGTGCGCGAATTCCTGTCGGATATCGGCGGCATGCCCGAACCGGACAGCTGGATGGACCAGATATTGAAGAAACACGAGATCGATTGCGAGGCCGCGCCGGTTCTGTCACGCGCCGAGAAAGCGGCGCTGAAGGCCGAGGAGGCTGCCGGCCGGATCAGGACCGCCCCACGCGTGGCCACCGGCAAGGGGGGGGCGAATCTGACGGATCTGGCGGACCGGTTCGGGTCGGACAAGGGATCGACCAAGCACAGATACACAGAACTCTATCATATGCTGTTGCACCCTTACCGGGAGCGGGACTTCAACTTTCTCGAAATGGGCCTTCTGATCGGTGGCCCGGAGCAGGGCCATTCGCCCGAGCGTGAGACGACAGATGCACCGTCGATACGCATGTGGCTGGAATACTTTCCCAACGCGCATATCCATGGCCTCGATATCTCGGATTTCACGTGGTTCAAGGATGAGCGGTTCACCTTTCATCGCTGCGACATGGATGAACGCGACGAGATCACCGAAGCGATCGAGGAGATCGACCCCGCCCCCCTTATCGTGCTGGATGATGCCAGCCATGCCAGCCACCATCAGCAGAACGCCTTTCTGGAGATTTTCCCGCGTCTGGAGTCAGGTGGCCTCTACATCATCGAGGATCTGCGCTGGCAGCCGGAAGCGTACGAAAAACCCGGTATAACAAAAACGGCAGAGCTGTTCCGAAGCTGGCTGGAAAAGCGGGTGTTCGAACATAGCGACCCGGTCATTGCGGCGGAATTCAATGCGCTCTCCGAGGATATCTCGGGCTGTATCATCGAAACGGCACGGTTCCTGCGCGGGCGCAAGGATCAGGTCGTCGTCATTCACAAGAAATGAAAAAGGGGCGGCCGCAGCCGCCCCTTGATATGCCGTGACACCGGGGGAGATGTCACTTGGGCATGATGACACCGTCGATGACGTGGATGACGCCATTCGAGGTTTCGATATCCGCGGTCACGACGTTTGCACCGTCAACGGAAACACCGCCTTCGGTCATGATGGTGACTTTGCCGCCCTGGACGGTCTCGGCCATCATGTCGTTGCTCAGATCGCCCGACATGACCTTGCCCGCCACCACGTGGTAGGTCAGGATCGCGGTCAGCTTGTCCTTGTTTTCGGGCTTGAGCAGATCCTCGACGGTGCCCTCGGGCAGGGCCGCGAATGCCTCGTCCGTAGGGGCGAACACGGTGAACGGGCCATCGCCCTTGAGTGTATCGACCAGCCCGGCCGCCTGAACAGCGGCGACCAGCGTGGTAAAGCTTCCGGCCTCGACGGCGGTGTCCACGATATCCTTCTTGTCCATCGCGAACGCGGTGGTACCCGAAACGACGGCCGCGGCCGTCAGGGCGAGATAAGTTCTGCGAAACATGAGTGTCCTCCTGAGTGACAGTTTCGAGATGCCGTTGTTGGCATCTTGTTGTCTTTACGGAGGTAAACGCCGCCCGGTTCAGCGGGGATTTCCGCCGGTCCCATTTGACGAAATGCGCGTGGGACCTAAGCCGGACGTTTCGCGTCTTTCCACTCAAACATGTGTTATCTCAGGTGACGGATCCGTGATCATTCCATGCCGATCGCGGACCGTGTCAGCCCGTCCAGAAGGGCTTCGACCTTTTGCATTTCGCCAGCCGGGAAGGTGCGATAGCCGATGATGACCTCGCCCGGCGTTTCCGCCAGTTCCGCGATGAAGATATGATAGGGGCAGAAGGCGATGTTCATGATGTCCGCCTCCATGACCTCGCGCGAGACAGAAGCCGAGCAAAAGGAATAGGCGTCAGCCGCCTTGTAGAGAACGACATCGGATCCCACGTCGCCGCGTGTCCGCTCCAGCATCTCGCCCACGTGGCTGACGTGATCGATAACCAGCCCGGCATCAAGGATCGCGCTTTCCAGGCCGAAAGACACATCCTCGAAGGCCTGGTCGGTGGTATAGGTTACCATGTCCTGTGCCAGAACAGGTGTCGCGGCCAGCAGGGCCGTGGCAAAAGCAATCGTTTTCATGACGCGTCTCCTTTGCGGTTGTCGTCGGTCGACGGTGTTGGAATAGTGCCACCAGATTGCACGTGTGATCGCAATAGCGCATTGCGCAGGATCAAACCGGAGACATGTCATGAGTTATGCGATGAACGCACTGCAAGTTCTTGCACTGCTGTTCGTGCTGGTACTGGGAATAGCGGTTTTCCTTGGGGGGCTGTTTTACGTCATCGACAAGACCCAGACCGGTGATGCGATCCGGCGCAATTATCCGGTGATCGGGCGGTTCCGGGGCATGTTCACGACCCTGGGGGAATTCTTTCGCCAGTATTTCTTTGCCATGGACCGCGAGGAAATGCCGTTCAACCGTGCGCAACGCGATTGGGTGGCGCACGCATCGCGGGGCAAGAGCAACACGATTGCCTTCGGCTCGACCCGGAATCTGAACGTTGCGGGCACCCCCATTTTCGTGCCCGCTGTCTTTCCGCCGCTGGACGATCAGTTCGCCAGCACCGAACCGATGGAGATCGGCCCCTTCGCCGCGATCCCGTACAAGGCCAGATCGATCTTCAATATCTCCGGCATGAGCTATGGTGCCATTTCGCGCCCGGCGGTCGAAGCGCTGAGCCGTGGCGCTGCGCGGGCCGGGATCTGGCTGAATACGGGTGAGGGTGGACTGAGCCCGTTTCACCTGACCGGGGGCTGCGATATCGTCTACCAGATCGGGACGGCGAAATACGGTGTGCGGGATGAGCACGGCAACCTGGATGACGACAAGCTGCGCAGCGTCGCCGCAAGCCCTTATGTCAAGATGTTCGAGCTCAAGCTCGCGCAGGGTGCCAAACCGGGCAAGGGCGGGATTCTGCCCGGTGAGAAGGTCAATGCCGAGATTGCCGAGATCCGGGGTATCCGCGAGGGACATGACAGTATTTCGCCCAATCGCCACCGTGAAGTGAACGATTATGGAGAGCTTCTGGATTTCATTGGCCACATCCGGGATGTGTCTGGCAAGCCGGTGGGCTTCAAGACCGTGGTTGGATCAAGCGATGCCTGGGCCGAACTCTTTGAACTGATCAAGGCGCGCGGTGAGGAGAGTGCCCCGGATTTCATTACCATCGACGGGGGAGAGGGCGGCACCGGGGCGGCCCCCATGCCACTGATGGATCTGGTCGGAATGCCGATCCGAGAGGCACTGCCGCGCATGGTGGATTTGCGGGACAGGTATGGCCTGAAGGATCGGATCCGGATCATCGCCAGCGCCAAACTGGTAAACCCGAGCGATGTCGCCTGGGCGATCTGCGCCGGGGCCGATTTCGTGACCTCGGCGCGGGGCTTCATGTTCTCGCTTGGCTGCATTCAGGCACTCAAATGCAATCGCAACACCTGTCCGACCGGCATCACTACCCATGATCCGCACCTTCAGGCCGGTCTGGTGGTCGAGGACAAGTTTGAAAAGGTCGCCCATTACGCCAGTCAGGTCATCAAGGAGGTCGAGACCATCGCCCATTCCGTCGGCGTGGCCGAGCCGCGCCTGATGCGGCGGCGGCATGTCAGGATCGTGCAGGCCGATGGCACCTCTATCCCGTTCAACAAGATCAGACCAAGTTACAACTCTGCCACATCCTCGTGAGGCGGATTGTTTTATCTGTTCGCCGGGCCACCTCTAAGGCCATGCTCAGGGCAAGCCGTGACACAGGAGACCGCAATGGCCTTTCGCTGGAAGAATGATCTGACTGAACGCGACGTGACGGATGAGGTCGCGTATCTCAA
>JANSYB010000434.1 GCA_024742655.1 Paracoccaceae bacterium
GCGCAATTCCATGCTCAGGGCGACCGGGTCCATGCCCTCCGGCGGTGTGGCGGCGTTGCCCACGGTCGACATCGGCTCGGGCAGCAGATTGTTCAGCCCGTCATAGTCGATCCGGCTGAGGATTTCGTAGGTTGCCTCGCGTGACGCATTGGCATGCACCTTCAGATGCACCTCGTCCCCAAACCCGATCGCCCCTTCGAGAAAACGGAAATGATAGGGCCGTGTGCCGTCATGCTTGAGGCGCTCGGTCAGGCCGAACCCCCCGATCACGCCGTAGCCGACATTCTTGTCGAAGGAGCCCAGCATCTCGCCATCCATGGCACTGGCGACAACACCGAACAGCGAACTGGTATTGGGCCGCTCGACCAGTTGGACCTCGACGAACACCGTTTCGGTGCCACGCTGATAGATCCAGGACCGCGCGGCGCGTTCCTTTTGCTGTTTGACATGCTCGCGCGCCTCCATCTGCTCAAGAAGCGTCTGCCCGGCGGACTCGGAGAATTTCTTGGCCTCGGGCGGCAGGATCGGGGTGTCGTCCCCTTCCAGCAGCGCGCGGCGGGTCCAGCCCTCGGGCGCCTCGGGCAGATAGGGCTTGCCGCCCTGACGCCAGCGCGATTTGCGCTCGCGCTCGGCCGTTTCGGCCTGTTTTGCGGCCTTGGCCGCGTTGATCCGGTTCGGCACCGTGTTCGCGTAGGCCGACAGCGACATCTGCCCCAGCGACAGCCCGGCTTTCTTGGTCTGATCGTAATAATCCACGCCGGCGACGATCACCGCGGCGGCAAAGACAAAACCAATGGCGTATTTGTTAATCATGGAAACTGCTCCGCACTCATGTTGCGCGCAGTGTGCCGGCGAAATTTGTCAGTAATTCGATACGGCCTAAGCGATTTTCCGGCTCGTAGAGGCGCTACCGCCCAAGGGCCACGCCTTCGCGCCTGGGGTCCGCGCCGCCCATCAGGCCCGCCCCCAGTGATATGGCGTGCAACCCCGAGGTCAGCGCACGCGGCGCCACCTCGAATCCCATCTCGCTCAGCGGCTCCTGCAGCGCTTCGGCCGCCGTGCCCTCTTCCACGTCATAGGTGCCGAACCGGTTGACCAGATGCGGCAGCGCGACGGCCTGTTGAACAGGCAGCCCCCAATCCAGATGCGCAATGATCGTCTTGGCCACGTATCCGATGATCCGGCTGCCCCCCGGGCTGCCCACCACCAGCACCGGCTCGCCATCGCGCAAAACGATCGTCGGCGCCATCGACGACCGCGGCCGCTTGCCCGGCTCCACCCGGTTGGCGACGGGCACCCCGTCACGGTGACTGCGGAACGAGAAATCGGTCAATTCATTGTTCAGCAGGAAACCCCGCACCATCACCCGCGCGCCAAACGCGTTCTCGATCGTCGTTGTCATCGACAGGGCATTGCCATAACGATCCACGATCGAGATATGCGAGGTCGACGGCCTTTCGATCGCGTCATCATCGGCCCAGTTGAGCGTGTGATCGAACTCCGGCTCACCCGGGGCGACCTCGGGCAGTGCATCGTCGCCGGTCAGCAACCCGGACCGCCGGGCAAGGTAGGACGGATCGATCAGCCCCTCGACCGGCACCGGCACGAAATCGCTGTCGGCCATGTAGCGACCCCGGTCGGCAAAGGCGAGACGGCTGGCATCCCCGATCAACCGCCAGCTTTCGGCACTGTTCGGCCCCAGTTCGGACAGGTCGAAAGGCGCCAGCAGGCCCAGGATCTGCCCCACCGTCAACCCGCCGGACGAGGGCGGGCCCATCCCGCAGACCTCATAGACACGGTAGGACGCGCAAACGGGCGCGCGCGCCTTGACCCGGTAGATGGCAAGATCCGTGAGGGTCAGCAGGCCGGGGTTGTCCGCCCCCTGCACCGCGGTCACGATATCGCGGGCGATGGCGCCGGTGTAGAACGGGCCCGCGCCCTCTTGTGCCATGACGCGCAGTGTTTCGGCATAGGCCGGGTTGCGCAGGATATGCCCCTCGACCACAGGTTTGCCACCGGGCAGGAAATAGGCCCGCGTTGCCGGGTGGCGATCAAGGCGTTGCGCGTCGCCCGCCACCATCGCGGCCATGCGCGGGCTGACGGCAAAGCCCTCTTCGGCCAGTTGGGTCGCCTCGTCGAAAAGCCCGGCCCAGTTGGCCCGCCCCCACCGGCGATGCGCCTCTTCCATCAGGGCGGGCGTGCCCGGCACACCGACCGATCGCCCCCCCACCACGGCATCGAAAAACTGCAGCGGTTCGCCGGCCTCGTCCTGAAAGAGGCGCGGCGTGGCGGCCAGAGGCGCGGTTTCGCGACCATCGAGCGTGGTCATCTGCCCGCTTTGCCCGTCATACCAGACCAGAAACGCCCCGCCACCGAGGCCCGAGCTTTGCGGCTCCACCAGTCCAAGCACCGCCTGAACCGCGACCATCGCATCCGCCGCGGTGCCGCCCTCGGCCAGAACACGCGCCCCGGCCTGCACGGCATTGGGGTTGGCAGCCACCACCATCCAGTCGCTGGCGCGCACGGGCACGCCGTCCGCCTTGGCGCGCTGTGCCTGCGCCACCTCGGGAGAGATCACGACCGTGCCCGCACCTGCCGCCTCGGGCTGGACCGCGTCGGCGGCCTCCTGCGCGGCCAGCGGCGCCGCGAGGCTCAGCAACCCGATCAGAACTGCGAATGTCCTGCGCATGTGGTTCTCCCTGGCGGCCAAGGCCGCCTACAGCATCGAGGGTACGACCTGGTCCGGTGGCCGGTGGCCATCATCGAAGGTCTTGATGTTCAAAAGAACCTTCTCACCCATCTCGAGCCGCCCCTCGAGGGTGGCCGATCCCATATGCGGCAGCAGCACGACGTTCTTCAATTCCCGCAGGCGGGGGTTCACGTCGGTGCCATGCTCATAGACGTCCAGCCCCGCGCCCGAGATCTCTCCGGCACGCAACATCCGGGTCAGGGCGTTCTCGTCGATCACCTCGCCGCGCGAGGTGTTCACGATCACCGCGTCGGGCTTCATCAGTTTCAGACGCCGGGCGTTCATCAGGTGAAAGGTCGACGGCGTATGCGGGCAGTTGATGCTGATCACGTCCATGCGCGCAACCATCTGGTCGAGGCTCTCCCAGTAGCGCGCGTCCAACTCCTCCTCGACCTCCGGCCGCAGCCGATGGCGGTTGTGATAGTGGATCTGCATGCCGAACGCCGCCGCGCGGCGCGCCACGGCCTGCCCGATCCGGCCCATACCAAGAATGCCAAGCCGCCGCCCCGC
>JANSYB010000450.1 GCA_024742655.1 Paracoccaceae bacterium
GAGCCGATGTTCGAACAGGGCAAGCGCGGCATGATGCAGATGGTGCGTCATGTGCGGGGTGGTGGGCTGCTTGCAATCCTGACCGATCTGAATGCCCATGACGGGGTGCCGCTGGACTTTTTCGGCAAACCGGCGCTGACGTCACTGGCCACAGCGGAGATGGCCCTGAAGTTCGATGCACCGATGGTGCCGGTCTGGGGACTGCGCGATGGCGACGGTCTGCACTATCGCATCTGGCTGGAAGATCCGATTCCGGCCTCGGATCCGGTGACGATGACGCAGGAATTCAACGACCGGCTGGAGGCGATGGTGCGCCGGCACATGGATCAGTGGTTCTGGATCCACCGCCGCTGGAAGGACGGGACCGGCTACCTTGCCGAGCGCGGCGCGCAGCAATTGGCCGAGATGCGCAAGAGCGACTGAACCTGCGCGATTCAACGGAGTGGCTGCGCCACACCTGTCAGCTTGATGAAGGGCGCTGCCCCCCATGTTGAAACCGGTCCGGTTTCAACATCCCCCCCGAGGTATTTCCGGCCAGATGAAGCGCCACGCGAATCATACGCATCACATAGGCGTTCGCCCCGAGGAGGAG
The DNA here is from genome assembly GCA_024742655.1 of Paracoccaceae bacterium. Classification (GTDB taxonomy): domain Bacteria; phylum Pseudomonadota; class Alphaproteobacteria; order Rhodobacterales; family Rhodobacteraceae; genus Roseovarius. The sequence continues at coordinate 593 of JANSYB010000450.1, forward strand.
CGCAGGCGACGACGAGACATCCTGCGCGCGCGCAGGGCGCCCGATCAGATCAGACGCACTTGGCAGGTCAAACCCATTTGGCCAGCGGCGGAAGGCTCATCAGGACGGCATTCGCATCGTGCCCGGTCGCCAGGCCAAACTTCGTGCCACGGTCGTAGACGAGGTTGTATTCCGCGTAGAGGCCCCGGTGCACAAGCTGTGTGTCCTTGTCGGCCTCCGACCAGTCCTGCACGCGGCGCTTTTCGATCAGGGGCACGAAGGCGGGCAGGAAGGCGCGGCCGATATCCTGCGTCAGGGCGAAATCCGCCTCCCAGTCACCTGAGTTGCGATCGTCCATGAAGATACCGCCCACGCCGCGCGCACGCTTGCGGTGGGGGACGTAGAAATATTCGTCGGCCCAGTCTTTCAGGCGGGGGTAATGCTCGGTCCCGTGCGGGTCGAGATGGGCCTTCTGCTGGGCGTGGAAATGCGCCGTGTCCTCGTCATACTCGATGCAGGGATTGAGATCCGAGCCACCACCGAACCACCATGCGCCCGGCGTCCAGAACATCCGGGTGTTCATATGCACCGCCGGGCAGTGCGGATTCTGCATATGTGCGACAAGACTGATGCCCGAGGCCCAGAAGCGCGGATCGCTGTCCATGCCGGGCACCCCGCGCGCGGCCATTGCCTTTTGCGCGGCCTCGCCCAAGGTGCCGTAGACCTCCGAGACGTTGACGCCGACTTTCTCGAAGACGCGCCCGCCGCGCATCACGCTCATCAACCCGCCGCCCGCGTCGGAGCCATCGTCACTGGCACGGGTCGTTTCGGTGACTTCGAACCGGCCGGGTGCGGCGTCACGCATCGGGCCGTCGGCATGGCTGTCTTCAAGCGCCTCGAAGGCGGCCACGATCTCATCGCGCAGTTGGCGGAACCAAGCGGCCGCGCGCGCCTTTTCGTCTTTCATGTCAGTCGTCATCTGGTCTTTCCCTGGTACACGGCCCCATTAGTGGGCCGGGGCGGCGACAGGGTCAAGCAGGGTGCGCCCACCATCCACGGTCATGATCTGCCCGGTCATGAAGCCGGAGCCGTCGGAGGCGAGGTATTGCACGGCGTCGGCGAGTTCGGTCGCCGAGGCGATACGCCCAAGCGGCGTATGTTCCTCGATATCGGCGCGGTAGTCGCGGTTTTCCTTCAGCGTGCCTTGCAACGAGGCACTCATGACCGAGCCGAAGGCGACCGCATTGACCCGGATCCGGTGGGGCGCCAGCGCGACCGCCATGGAGCGTGTCATCTGGTCGAGCGCGGCGGAGGCCACGCTGTAGGCCATGAGGTCTGGATGGGTGCGCCGCGCCGCGATCGAGGAGAGGTTGACGATGGTGCCTGCTGACCCTTCCTCGCGGTCCTCGGCCTGTTTCATCATGCGTTTCGCCACAAGCTGTGTCAGACGCAGGGATGTTATCAGGTTCTGGTTCAACAAAATCTCGACCGCGTCGTCATCGGGATTGAGTGGATCCGACGGCAGCACCTGACGCGAGGCGTTGACCAGGATATCGACCTGGTCAAAGGCATCGATCGTTGCAGACAGCAGGTTGGCCAGCGTCAGCTTTTCGCGCAGGTCGCCGGCAAAATACCGTGTCGCGCTGCCATCCTCATTTCTGCCCAGTTCATGAACCAGCTGTTTTTCGTCGATATCGGCGAACATCACGTTGGCCCCCTTGTCGACGAAATGCTTGCCAATGGCGAGACCGATACCGTTGGCACCGCCGGTCACGATCGCGGTCTTGCCGGAAATGGAAAAGGACATTGGCGAGGCTCTCCCTTGTCGCGTGCTGCGCGCAGGCTACTGCAATTCACTTGGATTTTCGAGACGGGCGTGCGCCGTGCAGGATCTTGAACCGATTGTCGCCGGCAAGTTCGGTCACCTCGCCAAAGCACGCGGCAAGCTCGGCCTCGTAAGGCAGGTGGCGGTTGGCCACGAGATAAAGGTGGCCACGCGGCTTGAGACTGCGTGCCGCGGCGCGGATAAAGGCCCGGCCCAGTTCCGGATCGCCGGCGCGCCCGGTGTGAAAGGGTGGGTTCATGATAACGGTATCGAGCGGCTCAGGCGCGGTCCAGCGCGTTGCGTCGTCCCAATGGAAATGGGCGCGCGGATCAGGCACATTGCGGCGGGCGCAATCCAGCGCGGCGTGATCCGCCTCGACCAGGTGGATCGCAGCGATGTTTTCGCGTTCAAGCGCGCGGGCCGAGAGGTATCCCCACCCTGCCCCGAGGTCGGCCACGGTCGCGCCAAGCTTTGCAGGCAGGTGATCGGCCAACAGGCGCGACGCCGGGTCGATCCCATCGGCAGAAAAGGCGCCGGGGACCGTGACGAAGCCGCCTTCGACCTGCTGCTGGGCCGCAAGTGTCCAGTCGTCGAAACCCGGGCTGGCGGCGAAATGAAACAGCTTGCCATGTGCCTTGCTGAGCGGGGCGCTGACCGAAACGCGCCCACGGCACGCCTTGAGAAGGGATTCGATCCCATCGGTCTTGAAGCCATCCACGATCACAGGCCCGTCTGTAACCGCGGCGGCCTGCGCGATCAGCGCCTGTGCCAGTGGCTTGGC
>JANSYB010000108.1 GCA_024742655.1 Paracoccaceae bacterium
ACGATATCAAAGCCCGCATCACGCGCCCGGATCGCCGCCTTGCGATGCCAGCGGCGCAGGTTGCGGATATCGGCGCGGTCCATCGCCCGGGTCTGATAGGGGTGGCCCGCGAGGTTCGGCACCGACTGGATGTCCATAGACACCTCGCGCGTCATCATGTTGGCCGTGCGCGCGCCGCCATACCAAAGCTCGGCCCCGGCCAATGCGCCATATTCATGCACCTTTTCTGTCATCAGGGCATGGGCGCGGATATCGCTGTCATTCCACAGAGAGGCCGACGGATGCGGCAGGTCATCCGAGGTGGGATGGATCGAGTTATACTCGGTGCAGACCACGCCCCACCCGCCCTCGGCCTTGACCCTGCGCATCTCGGCCAGTGTCCGGGGCCGCATATAGCCCATCCCGGTGCAGTGCGGCACCTGGTAGAACCGGTTTTTCGCCGTGACCGGGCCGATCTTCACCGGCTCGAAGAGGATGTCATATCTGGGGTCGCGGGTCATGGTGCGCTCCTGCTCAGGTGCCAAAACCGTCCGCCAGCGCGGGCAGCTCGCGGCGAAAGGGAACGGTGTCGTCGATATCTTCGCCCAGCTCTCGCGCGCAGCGATGCCCGGAATGCACGGCGGCGGCGATGGTGCCTGGGCCAAGCGCATCACCGATGCGCCGCAGCGACGGCAGGCTTGCCGCGTGAAGCCCGTCCCACAGATCATCGACAGGTGCGCGCATCGTGACCATGACCGCGGCGGCACAGTCCACCACGCGGGTCCGGTCGGTATAGATGCAGGCCAGCTCCGCCTGGCCCGCGCGCAGCGCGGTCAGGTTATGGGCCACGGCGATTTCGACCCCCATCTCGATCAGGCGCGCCTGCACGATGTGCTGTTCCAGCGTGTTATGCGTCCAGGATGACACCTCGGGCGAGGGCGTGACGAACACGACCTCGCAGCCATCCTTGCGCAGCGCCTCGGCCATCAGCCCGCCCATGTAGAAATGATCGTCGTCGAAAACCACGACGGGGCCATCCGGACGTGTGCCTGCCATCACGTCCTCGGGCGTCAGGATCGTTGCGCCGTCACCGATGGGCACGCCACGCGGGTTCTGCCGGCCGATGCCGTCGGCACTCCAGCGCGCGCCGGCGGCCAGCACCACGTGATCGGCGCCGAATTCCTGCACCGTCTGCACGCTCATCGGGCTTTCGAGGTAGAGGTTCACATTCGGCATCTGGCTGATCTGCCAGGTCCGGTAATCCACCACGCGGCCCCATTCGGCCAATCCCGGCAGGCGCCGTTCGCCCACCAACCGGCCACCGGCCTCGTCACCCTTGTCGGCAAGCGTCACCTCGTAGCCGCGCTGCCCCAGGGCACGCGCGCATTCCAGGCCCGCAGGCCCCGCGCCCACGATCAGGACCGTCTCGTCAGCCGTCTTGGGCGCGATCCGTTCGGGATGCCAGCCGCGCCGCCATTCCTCGCCCATGGTGGGGTTCTGGGTGCAGCGCATCGGCACGAACATGTTGTCCCCCGACACGCAGATATTGCAGCCGATGCATTCGCGGATGTCCTCGATCCGGCCTTCCTCGATCTTGCGCGGCAGGAACGGATCAGCGATCGACGGGCGTGCGGCCCCGATGAAATCCAGCACGCCGTTCCTGATCAGCGACACCATCGCATCGGGCGAGGTATAGCGGCCCACACCCACAACCGGCTTGCTTGTGACCGATTTGACGAAGCCGATGTAATCTTCCTGAAAGCCGGACGCCTTGAACCGCGAGGTGGCGCTGTCGTTTTCCCAGCTGCTGATATTGACGTCCCACAGGTCCGGCTCCTCGGCCAGCATCTCGATCAGGTCGCGCCCCTCGCCATCGCTGGTCATGCCCTCGGGGCCCATCAATTCGTCCACCGCAAGGCGGATCGCCACGCCGCAGGTATCGCCCACGGCATCCTTGGTGTCCGCCAGCACCTCGCGCAGAAGGCGCGCGCGGTTTTCCAGACTGCCACCATATTCGTCCGACCGCCGGTTGCGGTAGGGCGACAGGAAATGCGAGATCGTGGAAAGCTGATGCCCTGCATAGACATAGACGATGTCAAAGCCCACGGATTTGGCCCGCAGCGCCGCCTGCCGATGCCAGCGACGCAGGTTGCGGATATCCTCCTTGTCCATCGCGCGGGCCTGAAGCGGGTCGTGCGAGGCCACCGGGATATGCGAGGGCGCCATGGGCACCTCGCGGGTGTAGCGGTTCGCGGCCATCAGGCCGGCATAGTTGAGTTCCGCCCCGGCAAGGCTGCCGAATTCGTGGATGCCGTCGCACATCTTGGCCAGCACCGGCATGTCGCGCTCATCCCAGAGCCGCCCGCCGGCCCAGGGCGAATGATCCGAGGTATGATGGATTTCCACCTCCTCGGTGCAGATCACGGCCCAGCCCCCCTCGGCCTTGACGCGGCGCATCTCGGCCATGCTGGACGGAAACGTCCGGCCCATCCCGTTGCAATGCGGCACCTGGTAGAACCGGTTGCGCGCGGTCACGGGGCCGATTTTCACCGGCTCGAACAGGATGTCGTATCGCGGGTCACGCGTCATTCGCTTCTCCCAGGGTCAATCCGCCGCAAGGGCGGGCAATTCGCGCCGGAACGGTTCGTTCTCGGGCACGGGTTCATTCAGTTCACGGGCATAGCGGTGCCCCCCATAGACCGCCGCCGCGATCGTGCCGGGGGCCAGGCAATCGCCGATGCGGGTGATGGTTTTCGGCCTATTCTGACCGTCTTCGGTCTTGGCCTGAAGGGCATGAAAAAGGTCATCGACGGGTGCGCGCATGGTCACCGGAATGACCGTATCGCAGGCGACCCGCTGCACGGAATCGGTATAGACGCAGGACAGGTCCACATGATCCGGGGCGATCCGCGTGAGATTGTGCAACGGGACGATCCGCACCCCCATCCGCATCAGCCGCGCCTGAATGCGGCCCTGCTCCATCGTGTTGTGCGTCCAGTGCGAGACATCGGCCGCGGGGGTGACATAAGTGACCTCCGCCCCCTCGCCGCGCAGCAATTCGGCCATCAACCCGGCCATGTAATAGTAATCGTCGTCGAAGATCACGACAGGCCCCTCGGGGCGTTGCCCGGCACAGATATCATCGGGCGTCAGGATCCGCGCGCCCACATCGGCTGGGATCGCATGACCGTTGCTGCGCCCCTTGCCATCCGCCGCCCAGCGTGCGCCGGTGGCGACGACCACGTGATCGGCCTCGACCTCAAGGATCTGGTCGGCGCTCAGGCGGCTTTCGAGATACAGGTTCACATTGGCCATCTGGCTGATCTGGTAGTCGCGGTAGTCGGCCACGCGCTTCCATGCCGCAAGGCCGGGCAGGCGCGCCTCGATGGCCACCCGTCCGCCGACGGCGCTGCTTGCATCGGCCAGCGTCACGTCATGGCCGCGCTGCCCCAAGGCGCGCGCCGCTTCAAGACCCGCAGGCCCCGCGCCCACGATCAGCACGCTGTCCGCGTTGCGCGCGGGCGCAATGCGTTCGGGATGCCAGCCCTTGCGCCATTCTTCGCCCATCGTAGGGTTCTGGGTGCAGCGCATCGGGTAGTGCAGGAAATCGGCCGTCACGCAGATGTTGCAGCCGATGCATTCGCGGATGTCCTCGACCCGGCCTTCCTCGATCTTGCGCGGCAGGAACGGGTCGGCAATCGACGGGCGCGCCGCGCCAATGAAGTCCAGCACGCCCTTGCGCACCAGCGACACCATTCTGTCGGGCGAGGTATAGCGGCCCACCCCGACCACCGGTTTGCTCGTCACCGATTTGACGAAGCCGATATAGTCCTCCTGGTAGCCTTCCTCGGAAAAGCGCGAGGTGGCGCTGTCATGTTCCCAGCCGCTGATATTGACGTCCCACAGGTCCGGCAACTCGGCCAGCATCTCGACCAGGTCGCGCCCCTCGCCATCCGCCGTCAATCCGCCCGCCGCGCCCTGCATCTCGTCCACCGCAAGCCGGATCGCTATGCCGCAGGTGTCGCCCACGGCCTCCTTTGTGTCCTCCAGCACCTCGCGCAGAAGGCGCGCGCGGTTCTCTAGGCTACCACCATATTCATCGCCCCGGTCGTTGCGGGCCGGCGACAGGAAATGCATCAGCGTCGTCATGTCGTGGCCGGCATAGACATAGACGATATCGAAGCCCGCCTGCTGCGCCCGCCTGGCCGCGTCGACATGCATGCGGCGCAAGGCGCGGATATCGGCCTTGTCCATGGCGCGGGCATGGACGGGCTCCATCACGTCGACGGGTCGGGCGGACGGGCCCATGGGGATCTCGCGGCTGTAATTGTTGGACGAGCCCATGCCCATATGCGCGGGCTCGATCCCGGCCAGGGCCCCGTGGGCATGGATCTTGTCGACCATCCTGGCCAGCGCGGGGATGTCGGCATCGCTCCACAGGCGGCTTTCGATGCCACCGCTGCGTTCGGAGCTGTGGTGGATTTCGCATTCCTCGGTATTGACCACACCCCAGCCGCCCTCGGCCTTGACGCCGCGCATCTCGGCCATGCTGGACGGATACTGGTGGCCCATCCCGTTGCAATGGGGCACCTGGTAGAACCGGTTGGGCGCGGTCACCGGGCCGATGCGCACCGGCTCGAACAAGACGTCGTAGCGCGGATCACGCGTCATCATTCAGGCCTCGCAGGGTTGGGACCGTGGTGTTTCGAAATGCTTCGGGAACACCCCGGCAAGGTAGGCGCGGATCTGCGCCTTTGCATCCTCGTGCGAGAATTCGCCGGGATAGATCAGGATGTTGAGGCAAAAGCCGTCATAAAGCCCTTCGAGAGTGCTGGCGACATCCTCGGCCTCCACGTCGTCATAGCCGCCATCGGCTATGATATTCTGGCACAGTCTGATCGAGGTTTCCCAACGTTCCTCATCGATCTCGGACATGATCTGACGATACTGACCGCGATATCCCGCCTCGCCGTAAAAACCGAACCAGACGGCCAGTTTCTTGCGGCTGCAGATGTCGGGGTGAAAATGCGCATCCACGATGGCCAGCAGCTTGGCCTCGGGCCTCAGCGCGGCGTCGCGGACACTGTTGCGCCATTGATCGCGATGCTCACGGCCCAGAAAGCGCAGGGTATCCTCGAACAGCGTTTCCTTGTTCTTGAAGTGGAAATTCACGATGCCCGTGGACAACCCGGCAAGGCCCGTGACCGTGCTCATGGTGGTGCCGGAGATGCCATGACGGCTGATCGATTCGATGGTCGCATCGATCAACTGGCGTCGACGCACCTCGCGAGACTCGGTCCGGCGTGCCGATCGGGTCTGCTTGCCCGTATTGGCGGTGGCGTCTGTCATGGCAATGCCCTGCAACTCCCCTTGCGCAATAGCGGCGTATGACGGTCAGTCCGACGCCAGAAGAACGACGGATTCAGGATCCCAGCTCAGCCAGACGGACCGCGCCTCGCCCATGGCGCCGCTGCCATGCGCCCGGTTCTGCGAGGAAACCGCGACCGGTTGCTCGACCCCGTCCAGCCGAACGAAGAAATGGCTGCGCTCGCCGAGATAGGCGGCGTTTTCCAACGTGCCCTCGACGGATTGTGTCCCGCCATTGGGTCTGGTCTCGCCCAGGTCGATCTTCTCGGGACGGATCGCCACCTGGACCCTGTCGCCCGTCGACACGGCGCGCTCTGGTTTCATGGCATGAATGCGGCCCAGCCCGGGGGCTTCGACGGCGACCTTGTCCCCCTCGACAGCAGCCACCGTGGCATCGAAGAAGTTCATCGTGCCGATGAACGAGGCCACCTTGCGCGATCGGGGCCGTTCATACAGGCCCGTCGGCGTATCGAGCTGCAGAACACGCCCCTCGGACATCACGGCGATCCGGTCCGACAGGGTCAGCGCCTCTTCCTGGTCATGGGTGACGAACACGAAGGTGATCCCCACCGTGCGCTGCAACGCGCGCAACTCAAGCTGCATCTGCTCGCGCAGCTGCTTGTCAAGCGCGCCCAGAGGTTCATCGAGCAACAGCACCTTCGGGCGCAGGATCAGTGCGCGCGCCAGCGCGATCCGCTGACGCTGACCGCCCGACAACTCGTTGGCCTTGCGCTCTCCGTAGCCGGGCAAGGCGATCAGGTCGAGCATCTCGTCGACAAGTTCATAGCGCTTGGCCCTGGACAATTTCTGCTTGCGCAGACCGTAAGCGATGTTGTCGCGCACGTTCAGGTGCGGAAAGATCGCATAGCTCTGGAACACCATGTTGACGGGCCGCATATGCGGAGGCACCTCGGACATGGGTTGCCCGTCGATATAGATCTCGCCCGAACTGGGGCTTTCGAACCCGGCCAGCATCCGCAAAAGCGTGGTCTTGCCACAGCCCGAGGAGCCGAGCAGCGAGAAGAACTCGCCATGCCCGATATCGATGGACACATCGTCGATGGCCTGGAACTTGCCGAAGAACTTGTCGACGTTGCGGATGGAAATGAAGGCGTCGGAACTCATCGATCATCCCCTTTGATCGTGCTGAAATGGGCACCGCGATTGATCCACAGACCGATGAAGACGATCACGAAGGACGCGGCGATAATGAAGGATGACAGGGCGAGGATCGAGGGGAACTCCTGCGGGAAGCGCAGCTGACCCCAGATATACATGGGCAGCGTCGGCTGTGTACCGGTCAGGAAGAACGCCATGATGAACTCGTCGAAGGACACCGTGAAGGTCAGCATCAGACTGGCCACCACGCCGGGGAAGATCATCGGCAGAGTGACGCGCCAGAACGTCCACCAGGCATTTTCGCCCAGATCGGCCGAGGCCTCTTCGATCGACGGATCAAAGCCCTCGAACCGCGGCAGAAGCGTCGCGATGGAAAACGGCAGGCAGACGATCATGTGCCCGATCGTCACCGTGTAAAGCGACAGCGGCACGCCCATCTGGCTGAACAGCACCAGCAGCGCCACACC
>JANSYB010000505.1 GCA_024742655.1 Paracoccaceae bacterium
AACGATGTCACAGTACGGCCTGACGCTCGACACCGGCGAAATCGATCGCATTCAGGTCGGGCTGACAGCGAACGATTCAGGCGTGGAAAGCAGCCTGGCGACCCGGAACATCTCGATCCAGATTGATGATGTCGACAAGGGTGGCCTGTCCACGGTGACTGTGGACCCCGCCACCCTGGCTGGGGATGCGGAACGCCCCATCGAGGTCCTTTCCGCGACTGAAACATTCGACGACGCCGTGGTCGAGACCAACCCGGACGGCGGCTTCACACTGCTGGGGACGGACGCAAACAACTCTTTGCGCGGCGAGCTTGGCGCGGATTTGATCGAAGGCGGTCAGGGAGATGACACGATCATCGGCGGCGAAGGCAATGACACCTTGCGCGGACAGGCCGACGACGATGTTCTGTCGGGCGGCCTGGGTGATGACTGGGTGCATGGCGGCTTCGGCAACGATATCATCTTTGACGGTGCGGGCTCGGACACATCGCTGGGCGCAGAAGGCAACGATGCATTCGTCTATTTTGACGATGCCGTCTCCGGCCCGGGTGGAACGACCGATGCAAACACGATCGACGGGGGCGCGGGCGATGACCGTTTGCTCATCATTCTGTCGCAGGAGCGCGCGGATCAACTTTCCAGCCTGCCGATCTCGTCCGAAGAAGACCTGTTCGCAGCCCTTAACCTGACGGTCACGGATGTCGAGGAAGTCGAGATCGCGATCGGCCTCGATGCCGTCATTGCCTCGACGGAAGATACCGACTTCGGAACTCTTGCGGATCTATGGCTCTAACAGCCGGGCCTGCCTGACGCGTCATTTTTTCACAACGGCACGGCACCGACGCGCACAAGGCGCGTCGGTGTCTGCGCATGTCGGCACGCGGAAAGTCGCTCACTTCGTGACGTGTGATGCGCGGCTTTTGTGCGATTGCGATCACGTGGTGGAAATCGCGGACCACAAGGTGTATATGTCGGCAAAGCAATATAATGGGCAATCTTTAAGCATGTTTTTTCTCCGGACACTTTTCATTGCGGCACTTCTGATGACTGGCAGCCATGCAACTGCAGACGCCAGAAAGGTAATGTCGTTCGACCCCGCGAATGCACGCAGCGTTTCCAACATCTTCAGTCCGTCGACCTTCACGAACCGGCAACTGACGCTGAACCAAAACGCCATGGACGTGGTCCGGGACCCCGCGATGGGGCATAATGTCGTGCGGTTCTCCGCGGCCCCCAGATCAGGCGGCACCGTATCCAAAAGTTCTGTTTTACATCAGGGCTTCACGGCGCCGGAGGGATCGACGCTCGTGGTCGAACTCGATGTTTTCGTCGAGGGAGCAAGCGCAAAGGGCCTGTTCCTTGCGGATATCGAATGCAGAAGCTGCTGGCCCGAACGCTCTTTGATTTCGAACAAGAGCCCGGGCATTCGACTCTTCGTTCAGAACAACGGTCGTCTTGGCCTTGATCGCGGCAAACTGGGGATGCGCGGCAGTTCCCTTCTGGGCCGGGGCCCGGCGTTTCCGACCAATCAGTGGGCCAAAATTCGCTGGCGCATGCAAGTCAGCAGCAGCGATCAGGCGTATACCGAAATCCTCGTGAATGGTGTGCCGCATTTGCAAACCCGCGGCGCGACCTTGATGAATGACAGGATTTTCCGCAGAAACGGCATCAGGCTTCAGCGCTTTCTGTATGACTATGTCGAGTTCGGCATTACGGCCAACGAAAGTGGAGGCAACCGCGCACTGAGGCTGGGCGATGTGAAAATCTCACTCGAATGACGTCTTTCGGCGGGCCTTTCAGGCCTGCCTCCTTATAGTTTAAGCAGATTTTCAATAATTCTTTTGAATGCGCGGCCGGAGAACGCCTTTGCACGCTGGGACGGAACCTTTGGACAGCAGTCGGGGGGACGATCGTGTCCTCCACATAATCTACAGCATGAAACAAGGCGGCGCAGAACGGCTCGTACTTGATGCTGCGATTGCGCAGAGCAGGTCGGACGGCCAGGGCGGCCGCTTTCCTGCCGTCGTGGTCTGCTGGAACCATGAGGGCGCGCTTGCAGGCAAACTGAAGGACGCAGGCATCCCCGTCACCTGTCTCGACCGCCGTTTGCGCCCGATTTGGAAAGTGCCGTTTTTCCTGCTGGATTTGCGGCGCCTCGTTCGTGATATCCGGGCGCTCGCACATGAACACCGCGTGCGCATTCTGCACGGGCACCTTGTCGATGGAATCGTGCTGGCGGCATTGACGGCCAGGGCGACGGGGCTGCCCTCGGTCGGGACGGTGTATTCCAACCATATCATTCCCTTTGGCATCAAGCGCGGGTCCCTCAAATACAAGGCGTGGCACCGCGCGACCCGCTGGGGCCTGAACCGTGTCGATCATGTCGTCACGGTCTCCAAAGAGGCGACACAAAGCCTGATTGAGCAATTCGGCGTGCCGGCGAACCGCGCCTCCGAGCGCCCCGTGGTCGTCACCCCGGTTCCGAAATCCCACAGCCGCGCGGAGGCGCGCGCGATATTCGGGGTGTCGGAGCAGACGCTTTGCCTCGTTTTCGTCGGACGGCTTGTGGCCAACAAGAACCAGGCCGATCTGGTGCGCGCCGTGGCCCTGCTCAAAGAGCGCGGTCTGTCCGTGCGCCTGTTGTTGACAGGCGAAGGCCCGGATGCCGAGAGGCTGTCGGAGCTTTCCGAGCAGCTTGCGGTCGGCGACGATGTCTCGCTCTTGGGTCTTTACGATGATCTGCCAGCCGTCTTGCA
>JANSYB010000551.1 GCA_024742655.1 Paracoccaceae bacterium
TGCCCCGCGATCAGGCCCGGCACGATTTCGTACTCGATATCCGACACGGTCGATTTCTGCTTTTCGGCAAAGCGACGCACATTGTCATGGGCAAAGCGGATATCGGCCTTCAGCTTGTCGGGCACGAGGGCAGAAGCGGCCTCGATCTCTTCGGGCGTCAGCAGGATATTGCCTTCGTACCGGTCGAACCTGGCCGCGTACTCCAGCGCGGCCTGATCACCGCCCGCCTCGATATCGGCGAGGATCTTTGTCACCGTCTCGCGCACCTCTGAGGCGTCGGATTTCGAGGTCAGCGTGGCCTTTTTCAGGTACTCTCTTGCCATGTCGGATTGGTCCTACTTGTAGATATCAGGAAGAAGCGTGGTCGAGATCGCCGGCACATAGGCGATCAGCAATGTCACCAGCAGCATGAAGAAGACGAAGGGCACCGCGCGTGCCGCGATCTTGAGGATGGATTCGCCCGTTATGCCGGAAACGACGAACAGGTTCAGACCCAAAGGCGGCGTGATGAAACCGACGCCGAGGGCCGTGATCATCATGATGCAGAACTGGATCTCGTTCATGCCGATATTGTCGGCCAGCGGTTTCAGGATCGGCGCGAGGATCACGATATTGGGCGTTGTTTCCATCACGCAGCCCGCCGCGATCAGGATCAGGATCATCAGCGCGATCAGCACATAGGGATCCTCGGTCAATGAGGTGACCGAGGTCACGAAGCCCTGCGGCACGCCCATGATCGCCAGCGCCTCGGCCAGCGGGGCGGAAAAGGCGATGATCGGCAGGATAACCCCGTTGACCTTGGCCGAACTCAGCAGCATCGCCGGGAAATCGGCCAGCGACAGCGTGCGCAGGATGAACCCGAGGATGATCGTCACGATCACCGCCGTGGCCCCCGCCTCGGTCGGCGTGAGCCGCCCGGAGAAAATGCCGTAGAAAATGATGCCCGGCACGATGAACGCGTACCAGCCCGAGGCCAGCGACTTGCCCAGATTGGTCAGCCATTCCGAAAAACTCATCATGCCGCCGCCCTCGTAATCATAGATGCGGTTCATGATGAGGTTGGTCACGAGGATCGACACCAGGATGCAAATCCCGGGGATCAGCGCGGCCAGGAACAGGGTCGAGGCCGAAATCCCCAGCACCAGGCCGATGATGATATAGGCGATGGAGGGCGGGATCAGGATGCCGGTACAGGCCCCCGCCGCCACCAGTGCGCAGGCATAGGGGCGCGGGTATCCCGATTCCACCAGACGGGCGATGGTCATGCGGCCCACCGCAGCCGCCCCCGCCGCGTCCGAGCCCGAGATCGCTGCGAACATCCCGCAGACCAGCACCGTGGCCGAGCCGAACCCGCCCTTGGTCCAGCAGGTCAGCGCCTCGGCCACGTCCAGAAACTTGCGCGACAGCCCGGTGCGCACCAGCACGTCGCCGGTCAGGATGAACAGCGGCACCGCGGTCAGGGCAAAGGCATCGATGCCGGTGAAAAGGCTCTCGCCCACGGCACTCAGCGGCATGTCGCCCGACATCATCAGCATGGTGATCGCCGCCGCGCCAATGGCCGCCCAGACCGGCACGGCCAGCGCGATGAGGCCCACGAACAGGATCACCGGCAGGTAGAAATCCCAGCCCAGTTCCACCGTTTGATTAAGGGTGTTCCACAGCATCTCGGCGCTCCTTAATCGAACATCTTGTCGCCTTCGTAGACGGGCCGACCGTCACGAAGGGCGCGCAGGTCACGCAGGAAGGATTGGGTCAGCCGCAAGATCATCAGGCCGAACCCCACGGGCACCGCCATCAGGAACCACACCATCGACACGCGCAGCCCGTGACTGACCGAGCCGAACTTGGCCGAGACATGTACCGCCTCCCACGACCAGTAGAGCGCGATCACCGCCACGACGAACATCACGATATCGCCGAAGATATAGAGCAGCGCCTTTAGCCGCGGCCCGAGGTAGTGCATCAGCACGTCTATGCGGATATGGGCGCGGTCCTTGACGGCCGCCGCGGCGCCGATCCACGCCAGGTAGATGAAGGAATAGCGGACGATCTCTTCGCCCCAGATCGACGAGTAGGAGAAGATTTCGCGGCGCAGCACCTCGATCGCCATTGTCGCGACGAGCATGACGTAGAAGATCAGAAGCGCCCAGCGTTCGGCGTTCCGGTCCAGCGATTTCACAAAGTCGGGCATGGCAACCTCGCGCAGGGCAAAGGGGGGCCGGGCCGGATGGGGCCGGCCACGGCTTTCGTTGGGTCGGCAGGTTGGCCGGGGGTATCATGCCCCCGGCGCGCCACCTCAGGCGTCGTGGACGTAGTATTTGCCCTGCGTGCCCGCGGCCTCTTCCAGCTTGGCGAAATTGTCCATGGAGCCGGCAAGCTCGGTCTTGAACGTGTCCCATTCGGACCGCTGGTAACCGCCCGCCTCTTTCCACTCGCCCA
>JANSYB010000699.1 GCA_024742655.1 Paracoccaceae bacterium
CGGCTGGCATCGAGCGTGACATCGACGCGGCTTTTGGCGACGTTGTCCAGATCGATCCGCATGTCGGCGGAGGCGACGGGCATGCGGCCGCTCTGTTCGGCCCCTTCGAAACTGTAGGTGAAGCCCACGACGGAGCGGTCGCTGTCCAGCCTGTAGCGCTCGGGCCCGGCCAGGGCGGGCAGGGTCATCAGGGCGATGAGGCAAACGATCAGGGCGCGCAGCGGCATGGGAATCCCTTTCATGCTGTCCCCGACGTATAGGGGTATTGGCGGGGCAGGGATATCACGTTGGTGTCATGCGGGCGTGGGGGCCAGGGTGAACCGGCCCTGCGCGCGGCTCAGCGTCCAGGTGGCGGGCGGCAGGGTCCGGGCCCGGCGGCGCGCCACCGTCCAGGCGCGCCGGCCGGGGGCATGGGCCGGGGCGGCGTGCCAGCGGGTTTCCACGCCCGGGGCGCCACCCTCGCCGGGCGTCAGGATCAGGCCCAGCGGGGCGCCGCGCCCCTCGCCCGCGCCGGTCTCGGCGGCCAGGTGCAGGCGGCGCACCGGGGTCAGGCCCGGCGGCTCGGGCAGTTCGGCCACCACCAGCGGGACGGCGCCCGCGCGCAGCGCTTCCTCCAGCGTCCACAAGAGATCGGGCGCGCGTTGCGGGGTCAGGAAGGTGAACCGTTCGGGCGGCACCAGCGCGGCCATCCCATCGGGGTTGAGCCGCCCCTGCGCCCAGGCCGGCGCGATCCAGAAGATCGGCCCCGTGGTGGCCGCCGCCACCAGCAGCGCCAGCAGGTGGCGCGCGGGCCCGCAGATCTCGTGCAGGCGGGCCGGGGCCAGCGCGATCTCGCCCAGCACCGGCAGGGCGGGCCGGGTGCCATGGCTGCGGCGGGTCAGAAGATGCGGGGCGGTCACGGGTTTGTTCATGGGCACGACCCTAGAATGTTCGCTGAATGTTCTCAAGCCTGCAAATCTGCAGAAATGGGATGACGCCGGGCGCGAAACCGCTAGGTTGGCGGCACGGATCACAGCGGAGGGCAGGGACATGCACAAACGGCCATTGGGGCGCACCGGGATCGAGGTCAGCGCGCTGTGCCTCGGCTCCATGACATGGGGCACCCAGAATACCGAGGCCGAGGGCCATGCCCAGATCGACATGGCGCTCGCGCATGGTGTGGATTTCATCGACACCGCCGAGATGTACCCGGTGAACCCGGTGAGCGCCGAAACGATCGGCCGCACCGAGCAGATCATCGGCACCTGGTTCGCCGCGACCGGGCGGCGTGACGAGGTGATCCTGGCCACCAAGCATTCGGGTGAGGGGCTGAAGGCCGTGCGCGACGGCGCGCCGATCACGTCCGCAACCATCCCGGACACGGTTGAGGGCTCGCTGCGCCGGCTGCAGACGGACTATATCGATCTCTACCAGTTTCACTGGCCCAACCGGGGCAGCTACATGTTTCGGCAGAACTGGCGCTTTGATCCGTCGGGACAGGACCGGGCCGAGACCATCGCCCATATGGAAGACACGCTGGAGGCCCTGCAAAAGCAGGTGGACAAGGGCAATATTCGCGCCTTTGGCCTCTCGAACGAAAGCGCCTGGGGAACGGCGCAATGGTTACGCATCGCCGAAGACCGCGGCTGGCCCCGGGTGGCGTCGATCCAGAACGAATATTCGATGATGTGCAGGCTATACGATACCGATCTTGCC
>JANSYB010000158.1 GCA_024742655.1 Paracoccaceae bacterium
AACCGCAGCAAGCTCGTCCGCCGCTGGCATCTGGATCCCGCTGGTCCTGCTGGCCGTTGTCGCTGCTGTTGTCGCTGCCGACTAAGCCGACCGCGAAAACCTACGAAAAAGGCAGCGAATTCCGCTGCCTTTTTTGTTTCGCCTGACACCAAGGAACTGGCCTTAGTCCAGCCATCCCTTGAGATTGTCGCCAACGATCGAGGCCAGCGCCTTGATGTGATCCTGGTCGTCATTGAGGCATGGAATATAGGTGAATTGTTCACCTCCCGCCTCTTCGAAGCTTTCGCGAATTTCCTCGTTTATCTCTTCGAGCGTCTCGATGCAGTCGGCCGAGAAGGCAGGCGCCATCACCGCGATTTTCTTTTTTCCTTCGCGGGCCAGTTCGGCCACGTGTTCCACCGTATAGGGCCGGAGCCATTCCTCGGGTCCGAATACAGACTGGAAAGTGGTCACGATCTGGGTGTCGTCCCAGCCAAGCCGTTCTTTCAACAGCCGCGTGGTTTTCTGGCATTGGCAGTGATACGGATCACCCTGCCTGAGATATCGTTGCGGCATGCCGTGATAGGACACGACCAGGATATCCGGGCGCTCTTCGATCTCGGAATATGCTTTTTCCACCGATTTCGCGAGCGCGTCGATGTAGAGCGTGTTCTCGAAATAGGGCTCCACGACCCGCGCCGTGGGTTGCCAGGCTTCCTGCATCAGGGCGCGAAAGAACTGATCGTTGGCTGTTGCCGAGGTTGCACCGGCATAGTGTGGATATAGCGGAAAGAAGAGGATGCGGTTGCAGCCCGCCTCGACCATCTTTCTGACCTTGGACTTGGTCGACGGGTTGCCATAGCGCATGCAGAAATCGACCATCACGTCGTCACCGTAACGCTCCCGCAGCGTGGCCGACAGTTTCTCGGTCTGGTCGCGCGTGATGGTCATCAACGGGCTTTCGCCCTTGTCTTCGTTCCAGATCGATTTGTAGGCTTCGCCACTGGTGAAAGGGCGCTTGGTCAGGATGATCAGCTGCAAAAGCGGCTGCCATTTCCAGGGGGAATAGTCGATCACCCGGCGGTCCGACAGAAACTCGTTGAGATAGCGCCGCATGGGCCAGTATGTATAGTGGTCCGGCGTGCCCAGATTGGCCAGCAGGACACCTGTCCTCGGTTTTGGAACCTTGGGGTGATCGCTGGGCGCATGAATCGGGCAAGCTTCAACTTTTGGCGCGTCGAACATGGTCTGGCTGTCTCTTTTTCTTATCGGGAACACAGTGGACATAAAGGTCTGACGGCCATCGTCAATCTTTCAGTGGCCTTTCATTGGCCCCCAATGCGTCAGCGAGACGTGTTGACGCAGATCCGGGCCGCAGCGGCTTGGGTTGGTCTTCATGTGGCGACCAGCCTGTGAGCGTGATGATCTCGAACGTGGCTGGTATGCGTCCATCCACACCGCCAAAACTCTTCTGATAGACTTCGCAGGCACGCAAGATAACGTCCCGGCGTGTCAGGCCCCTGGGTCGCATGGTCAGAGCGTTCGCCTCACCCATTGCTCGCAGGTCGCGCATCAATTCCAAGGCGTCCGAATATGTAGCCGTCAGGGTGAAACTGTCGGCAACCGGCAGGGCGAAACCCGCGCGTTGCAGAACAGCGCCGAGGTCTCGGATTTCGGCCATCGGCGCAACGCGGGCGGACAATCCACCGCGAAGATCGGATTCCGCCTGGGCCAGCGCGCTTCGCAGTTCCGATAGTGTCTGCCCGCCAAGCAGGATACCAAGAAAAAGACCATCAGGTTTCAGTGCGCGCCGTGCCTGTACCAGTTGCCCGACCGGATCATTCGCCCAATGTAGTCCCATGGCGTGTATCACGACATCATGCGCCGCCTCTTCGAGGTTGAGGGTCTCGTCGTCGGGAACCTGCAAGGCACCGGGCATGACAGCGGACCAGAACTGTGGATAACCGCTGATCACGGCTGGTGCTGTAAAGGATTTGTTAACCAGTGTCAGACGATCCTGAACGTCCTCAAGGGCGGCACTGTGCAGAAAAAGGTCCTGTATGTCAGCAACGCGGGAGCGATTGCGCAAAAGGGCCTCTCGATCTGTCAAACTCTGGGTCATGTGAAAGAAACTAGTGTGACCGGCAAGGCATTACAAACGGCGTTGAAGCTGATCTATCCACCGCGCTGCACGATCTGCGGCGGCATGGTCGACAGTGATTTTGGCCTTTGTGGACCATGCTGGCGGGATACGCCGATCATATCGGGGCTGTGCTGTGACACCTGTGGCGTGCCCTTGCCCGGCGAGGATGACGGGCGGCCTGAATACTGCGATGCCTGTCTGACAATCGCACGCCCCTGGACACGCGGACGCGCCGCGTTGCTCTACAAGGACAATGGCCGAAAGCTTGTTCTGTCACTGAAGCATGGGGACCGGCATGATATTGTCCGTCTTGCCGCAAACTGGATGTCGCAAGCGGCGCGACCGCTGCTTAGGCAGGATACATTGGTTGCCCCGGTTCCCTTGCACTGGACACGGATGTTGAAGCGTCGGTTCAACCAATCCAGCTTGCTGGCGCAGGCGTTGGCCCGGCAAACAGGGTCCCTGGTATGTCCCGATCTTCTGATCCGGCTTCGGGCGACCCGGTCGCTGGATGGATTGGGACAGAAAGACCGGTTCGACACACTCGACCGGGCGATTGGTGTGAAACCGGGCCGGCGACACCGGATCGTCGGGCGGAATGTTCTGTTGGTCGATGATGTCATGACGTCGGGCGCCACTCTTTCGGCCTGTGCGCAAGCCTGTTTTTCGGCGGGTGCCGGGGATGTTTGTGTTCTGACACTGGCGCGTGTCGCCAAGGATGCTTAAATTCGCACAAAGCGTCAAAAACGGATCACATGATGAAACCGGTCGAAATCTACTCCTCGCCGCTCTGCGGTTTTTGCCATGCGGCCAAGCGGCTGTTGAACCAGAAGGGCGTCAGTTTCTCCGAAATCGACGTATTTACCGACCCGTCGCGCAAGGCCGAGATGATGAAGCGCGCCAATGGTGGCCGCACGGTTCCGCAGATCTTTATCGACGGGGCGCATATCGGCGGCTGCGATGATCTGTATGCGCTTGAACGGGCTGGCCGGCTGGATGCGCTGCTGGCTGCATGAAGGCCGCGCTGCTTCAGCTGAACAGCGGTGATGATCCGTCTGCCAACCTTCCTGGTACCATGGAACTTGTGGCCAAGGCGGCAAGCGATGGGGCCGGATTCGTTCTGACACCGGAAGTCACGAATTGCGTATCCGCCAGTCGCGCGCATCAGGACACTGTTCTTGCCCGACAGCAGGACGACCGGACATTGTCGGCCCTGCGCGATCAGGCGGCCGATCTGGGTATCTGGCTGCTGATCGGATCGCTCGCGCTGAAAACCGATGACCCGGACGGACGGTTTGCCAACAGATCTTTCCTGATCGCGCCGGATGGCCGGATTGCGGCGTGGTATGACAAGATCCATATGTTCGATGTGACCGTGTCCGAAACGGAAACCTATCGCGAATCCGCCGGATATCGCCCCGGAACGCATGCTGTTGTCCACCAGACCGAATTCGCGACACTTGGGTTGACCATCTGCTACGACGTGCGCTTTCCAGGTCTTTACCGACAGTTGGCGCAGGCCGGGGCGCAGGTTATGACTGTGCCGTCGGCGTTCTCACCTCTGACCGGCAAGGCGCATTGGGAAACACTATTGCGGGCACGGGCGATCGAGACGGGCAGCTATGTCCTGGCGCCTGCGCAGACGGGATGCCACGCGGCACGGGCCGGCCGCCAGCGCGAAACATATGGCCATGCCATGGCCATTGGACCATGGGGCGACGTTCTGGCCGATGCCGGAACGGATGTCGGTATGATAATGATTGATCTCGATATGGCCGAGGTGGCACAAGCGCGCGAGCGTATTCCCTCTCTGCGCAGTAGCAACCCCTATGATGGGCCCAGATGACGGACAAAACCGGAAGTTCGCTTGCCGTTACGTTGTTCAGTGAAATTCTGACCAACGAACAGTTGATCCGCAATCGGCTGAGCCGGGTGTTGCCAAAAGGCATGGAGATTTCGCATTTTTCGGTCCTCAACCATCTGTCGCGCGCGGGCGGGGAACGCTCTCCTGCGCAACTGGCCAAAAGCTTTCACGTGACGCGCGGGGCGATGACCAATACGCTCAACAAGCTCGAATGGGCCGGCTACGTGCATATCCGGCCTGATTGGGACGATGCCCGCCGCAAGATGGTCGCGATCAGCCCGGCCGGTCAGCGGGCGCGCGAGGCGGCGATCTCTGCCATCACGCCCATGATCAGCGAAGTCGTTGGCGAACTTGGCGAAGACAAGGTGCGCGCGACACTGCCGGTTTTGCGAGAATTGAGGATCCAGCTGGAAAAGCCCGAGTAGCGATCACTCGGGTTTCACGCTGGCCGTGACGTAATTCACGCTCAGGTCACGATCCGACAGGGACCACGACCAGCTTATCGGGTTGAACACGAACCCTTTCTTGTCCACCGGCCGCAAGCCCGCTTGTTCCAAAAGCGAATAAAGTTCTTCCGGGGTGATGAACTTGCCCCATTCATGTGTGCCCTTGGGCAGCCAGCGCATCACGTATTCCGCGCCCACGATGGCCATGGCAAAGCTCTTGGCGTTGCGGTTGATGGTCGAGCAGATATGCAGACCGCCGGGCTTGAGAAGCTGCTGACACGCCGTCAGATAGGCCAGCGGATCGGCGACATGTTCCACGACTTCCATATTCAGAACGGCGTCGAATTGCTCGCCCGCGGCGGCCAGGGCCTCGGCCGAGGTATGGCGGTAATCAATGGCAAGACCGGATTTTTCGGCGTGGATCCGGGCCACGGGAATGTTGCGTTCCGCGGCATCTGCACCAACCACCTCGGCGCCCAGACGGGCCATCGGTTCGCTCAGAAGGCCGCCGCCGCACCCGATGTCGAGAATACGTAACCCGGCGAACGGGGCATCCGTGCTCAGGTCGCGGTCGAACTCTGCCGCGATCTGTGATGTGATGTAATCCAGCCGGCACGGGTTGAGCATGTGAAGGGGTTTGAATTTGCCATTCGGATCCCACCATTCGGCAGCCATCGCCTCGAATTTGGCGACTTCGGCGGGATCGATCGTGGTCCGAGCGGCTTGCATTCTGCTCTCCATGTGCTCATTTGGGTCGACTACTCTATATAGGACGGTCATGGATAAATTCTCAGGCCAAAAGAGCGCAGTTCAGTATCTTTACCCGTCGGTTGAACCATACGACCGGCGGATGTTGAAGGTCGGGGACGGCCACGAGATTTATGTCGAGCAATCGGGAAACGCCGACGGATTGCCCGTTGTCGTCCTGCATGGCGGGCCCGGCGGAGGGTGCAGCCCGGCAATGCGGCGGTATTTCGACCCGAACGTATATCGCATCGTCCTGTTCGATCAGCGCGGATGCGGACGCTCCAAACCGCATGCGAGTGTCGAGGACAATACGACGTGGCACCTCGTGGCGGATATCGAACGCATCCGCGATACGCTCGGAATCGATGACTGGATCGTCTTTGGCGGCAGCTGGGGCGCCACACTGGCCCTTGTCTATGCGCAAAGCCATGCTGACCGGGTGCGCCATCTCGTGTTGCGTGGCGTGTTTACCATGACGCAGGCCGAGCTTGACTGGTTTTACGGTGGGGGGGCCGGGCGGTTCTGGCCGGAAACCTGGACCCGGTTCCAGGAACTCGTTCCACCCGAGGAGCGCGGCGACATGATAGGCGCCTATCACCGGCGTCTGTTCTCGGGGAATCGCGCCGAAGAGGTGCGGTATGCCAAGGCCTGGAGTGCATGGGAAAACGCCTTGGCCACGGTACATTCCAACGGTCATGGCGGGGACAGCCCGGCGGATTACGCCCGGGCCTTTGCCCGTTTGGAAAACCATTACTTCATGAATGCCGGTTTCCTTGGCCAGGACGAATACATCTATCACAACATGGACAGCATCGCCCATATCCCCGGGGTGATCGTGCAGGGCCGTTACGACATGATCTGCCCGCCGGATGCGGCCTATCGTCTGTCGAAACTCTGGCCCAAGGCCGATCTGCGGATCATTCCGGTAGCCGGGCATGCCCTGTCAGAGCCGGGCATCAGTGCCGAGCTGGTCGGCATCATGGACCGGATGGCGCGGGGGCG
>JANSYB010000605.1 GCA_024742655.1 Paracoccaceae bacterium
CATGACGGTCGTGACACCGACGCTGGCCGCGTTTCAAATGGTGATGGATGATCTGCTGGCCGCCGATCTCGCCATCGACCGGTACATGACCTACATCGCCACCCGGCATGTCAAATCGACCCCGCCCAGGTTGACCAAACTGGTCGCGCCGACCGTCCGGTAAACTGTTGCGACCGAACGGGCTGAGAGCGGCCCGAAAATTGGTCCGTTCGGTCCGGAAACGATGAATTTTCAGACCGCACAAAAATAATTTTACGAATAGATCAACGATACCACGCAACAGGGCGCGGCCGGAGGGCCGCAGGTATAAAGGGCACATACCATGATGAACGCAGACGATTTCGGCTTCGGCACCCAGATCCGCAAATCCCCCTATTTCGACGCAACCGTCCGCTGGGGCGCACAGGGGTTCTCGGTCTACAATCACATGTATATCCCACGCGACTTCGGCGATCCGGAACAGAATTTCTGGACCCTCGTGAACGACGCGATCCTGTGCGATGTCGCGGTGGAACGGCAGGTGGAAATCACCGGCCCTGATGCGGCGACGTTCACCCAGATGCTGACCCCGCGCGACCTGTCCAACATGGCCGTGGGTCAATGCAAATACATCCTGATCACCAATGCAGAGGGCGGCATCCTGAACGATCCGATCCTGCTGCGCCTGGCGGAAAACCACTTCTGGATTTCGCTGGCCGACAGCGACATCCTGCTCTGGGCACAGGGCGTGGCCGTGCATTCCGGCCTTGATGTCACCATCACCGAGCCCGACGTCTCGCCGCTGCAATTGCAGGGGCCCAAGTCGGGGCAGATCATGCAGGAACTCTTTGGCGACAGCATCCTGGACCTGAAATACTACTGGCTGCGCGAGATGGACCTGGACGGCATCCCGCTGATTGTGTCGCGCACCGGCTGGTCCAGCGAACTGGGCTATGAAATCTACCTGCGTGACGGCACGCAGGGCGATGCCCTGTGGGAGCGGATCATGGCCGCGGGCCTGCCCTTCGGACTGAAGCCCGGGCACACGTCATCCATTCGCCGGATCGAGGGGGGGATGCTGTCCTACCACGCCGATGCGGACATCAACACCAACCCGTTCGAGCTGGGCTTCGACCGGCTGGTCAATCTCGACATGGAGGCCGATTTCATCGGCAAGGCCGCGCTGCGCCGGATCAAGGAAGAAGGCGTGAGCCGCAAGCAGGTCGGCCTGATCATCGAGGGGGAGCCGCTCAAGGGGCCGAACACCACGTTCTGGGCCATCAACCAGGGTGGCGAGGCGATCGGCAAGGTCACCTCTGCCGTCTACTCGCCGCGCCTTGAGCAGAACATCGCGTTGGCGATGGTGTCGGTCGATACCGCCGTGGTCGGCGCACAGGTCGAGGTCGTCACCGGCTCCGGCCCGGTGCAGGCCACCGTGGTTGACCGCCCGTTCTATGACCCCAGAAAGAAGATCGCCGCCGCCTGAGCGCGCCTCCAACGAAAGAACGAACCAAATGTCCGACCTTGCGATCGAGCTGCACTGGCAGCGCGCCGAACCCGTATTGCAAACCGGCAAGTATTCGAGCGCCCACACCGTTCAATACAATGCCAGCCACGACATGGAAGTGGACGCCGCCCCCGACTGGGGTGGCGACCCCAGCCGCACGAACCCCGAACAGGCGCTCGCCTCGGCCTTGTCGAGCTGCCACATGATGACCTTTCTTGCGCTCTGCGCCAAGGCGGGCTGGCCGGTGGCCAGCTATCACGATTACGCTGAGGCGCATCTGGGCAAGAACGCGCGCGGGCAGATGTCGGTGACGCGCATCGACCTGCACCCGGTGGTGCGGTTCGATACCGGGTTTTCGGTCGGGCCGGCCGACCTGGCGCAGATGCACGACCGGGCGCACCGGTATTGTTTCATCGCCAACACGCTGGCCGACAGCGTGGAAATCAACATTCTCTGATCCCGTATAGGAGCGACCCCATGGAAAACGGCGATATCCTGCTGCAAGAGCTGGATGCGGACGGCATCCTGCGGCTGACACTGAACGACATGGGGCGGCGCAACGCGCTGTCCGAGGCGATGCTGGAGGCGCTTGGCACGGCCTTTGCGCAGGCGGGGCAGGATCCGGCGGTGCGCGTGATCGTTCTGGCGGCCAACGGGCCGGCCTTCTGCGCGGGCCA
>JANSYB010000690.1 GCA_024742655.1 Paracoccaceae bacterium
AGGTTGACTGGCGGGGGCGCGGATCGTTGGCGATCCTGGCACCGAGGGCTTCGACCATGTCGATGTAGGTGGTCAGCGAGACGGACCTGCCAGGACCGCAAGGGTCAGGGTCGACCGATCCGTCCCGCGTCACCCGCGGCAAGTTCGCGAAGGCAATCACATCGGTGACGGGCCGGACATCGATGAACCGGGTTCCTCGTGCGACCGCAAGGGCGGCCAAGGGAAAGCGCTCGATCGGCGCGAGCGTCGACACGGTGTTCCAACCGAGATGGATGAACGTGCCGCCCTCTCCGCAGATCACATGGGCATTCGGCAGTGCCGCCGCCTGCCTGAGATAGCCGAGATCACGCAGGACGGTCTGGCGTTCGAGCCGCTGTGCCAGCAGCGTCTGGCCAGTTCGGCGAAGCTCTCTATGCCGCCACCACGAGGCAGCGGTCGCGCGTAACACGCGCAAGACACCTGTTTGCATCGGAATGCCCTTCATCAGGAAAGACAGACCGGAATCCGGCCCGGACCCATCTGAGGGACCCCAAAGGCCCTCATCCGTCAGTCACAAAACCCGAAGAACACTTTCTCTTTTCCCAGGCCCCATTTGCCCAGGAAAAGAACTTCAGGGGCTGGTACGGCCCCGGTTTTCTTCATTGCACGCAGAAACTCAGGATCGGCAACGGACATCGGCAAGGCCACACCTAAGAGTTCTATTTTTACAATTCATATCAATGAATTATAGCAAGCCTCAGATCGGCAGTTTTTCTGGCGACTGTCTGACATATCCTGGCGGCGCTTGTCCTGAGCACCGGATGCGACAAGCCTCGTCACTTCGCTGACAGCGAATAGCTGGTACTCCGTCCACCAGCGTCATCTTTCTCAATTGCTCCCAAGTCGATCAGATCAAGGATGTCGCGATATGCGGTGTCCTGCGAACATTTCTCGATCTTCGCATATTTCGACGTCGTGAGTTTTCCTTCGAACCCATCCAGGAGGCGGTTAAGCATGTCCCGCTGGCGGTCGTTGATGTTGGCCGTTCCGTATTTCTCCCAGAACCGCGCCTTTTGAAACACGGCCTCCAGAATGATCTCTGCGCCATCAAAAGCACGGTCGAGGCAATTGAGGAACCAATTGAGCCAGGCGGTGACATCAAGCCCGCCCTTCTGCGTCGTCTCGAGCATATCATAATAGGCGCTCCGCTCCTGCCGGATTTGGGTCGACATGCTGTAAAACCGCTGTGAACTGCGTTCGGATCGCGCCAACGCCATATCCGCGATCGCACGCGCAATGCGCCCGTTGCCATCGTCGAAGGGGTGGATCGTGACGAACCACAGATGTGCAATTGCGGCATGAACAACTGGATCCGTGTCAGGGACCTGATTGAACCAGGTCAGAAACCGCCCCATCTCTGTATCAAGCCGTGCTGCTCCCGGCGCCTCAAAATGCACGCGTTCACGACCCATAGGTCCTGAAACAACTTCCATAGGGCCTTCACGCCACTGCCCCACGGTGATCCGGGTCATTCCGCTTCGCCCCGTCGGGAAAAGGGCGGCATGCCAGCCGAACAATCGCTCCGCGTCCAGTGGTTGTTCATACGCTTGCGTCGCGTCCAGCATCATCTCGACGACCCCATCGACATGGCGATCAGACGGGATCAGCCCGCCGATTTCGAGCCCCAGCCGTTTTGCAATGGACGACCGAACCTGATCCTTGTCGAGCGTCTCGCCTTCGATCTCGCTGCTCTTGACGACATC
>JANSYB010000060.1 GCA_024742655.1 Paracoccaceae bacterium
CCTGCACCAAAACCTCCACGCGGTTCAACTCGCGCTCGCTCATCATCACCCATCCCATGTCCGCTCATCCTCACGTCGTTTTGCGGGGAGAGTGACACTTCTGAATTGCTCATGGGTGACATTATCGCTTTGCGACTACATCCGGAGTGCGCATAATCAGTATTATGTTAATAATAAGAGTGGCGATCCCCTTATGCCTCGCCCCGGTATTCGTAAAACAAAACAATCGCCTGAACGTCGATCTTGCACGAGAATGCCAATGGTGTTCGATTCTGCCTATCGCTGTTCCAGCAGAAACACAACGCGCGCTCTAATTGAGCGAATTTTGCAGGTCTTTCTCGACAGATTACGTCGCGTCGGTTTAAAACCTTTCAAAAGGACGCGCATTCAATGACCTCGATCCTGATCCTGAACGGGCCGAACCTGAACCTGCTGGGCACGCGCCAGCCGGACGTTTACGGACGAACAACGCTTTCGGATATCGAGGCCATGTGCCGCGCCAAGGCCGCGGCGATGTCGGTCGCCCTCGCCTTCGCGCAATCGAATTCCGAAGGTGCCATGGTTGACATGATCCATGCGGCCAAGGGGACCCATGACGGGATCATCCTGAATGCCGGGGCGTATACCCATACCTCGATCGCGCTGATGGATGCGGTGTCCAGTGTCGAGCTGCCCGTGGTCGAACTGCACCTGTCCAATATCCATGCGCGCGAAGAGTTCCGCCATACGTCTTACATCGCCAGGGTCGCCGTTGGCGTGATCTGCGGTTTCGGGGCGCATGGCTATGAATTGGCGCTCGAGGCGATGGCGGCGCATCTGGAGGCATCCGCATGATTGCGTCGTCGGATCTCAACGGGCTTCTCAATGCCCCCAGTATCGAAGAACTGTGGGACATGCACACCCGCAACATGGACAGCTACGGGTTTGACCGGCTGATCTATGGCTATACGCGTTACCGCACCGCGACCTCTCTGGGCGACCCCGAGGATTTCGTGCTGCTGAGCAATCACAAGCCCGAATACATGGAGGCCTTCATCGGCCAGAGCCTCTATTTCCACGCGCCGATGGTACGGTGGGCGCTGGAAAACGAAGGGGCATGTTCCTGGGCGGTTCTGCGCGACATGGTGCAGACCGAAACGCTCAGCGATCAGGAACGCAGGGTGTTCGAGTTCAATGTCTCTCAGGGCGTGACGGCGGGCTATTCCATCAGTTTCAAATCGGTATCGCCGCGCACCAAGGGCGCGATCGCGCTGACCGCGCGCGCGGGGATGAGCCAGGAAGATATCGATGCCGTCTGGGCCAAGCATGGCGATGACATCGTCCTGCTGAACAACATCGCGCATCTGCGGATCCTCACCCTGCCCTATACCGCGCCGGGCCGCACGCTGACCAAGCGCCAGAAAGAGGTTCTGGGTTGGGTCGGCGATGGAAAGACCATTCAGGATATCGCCCTGCTGATGGAACTTACACCCGCGACGGTAGAGAAGCATTTGCGACTCGCCCGTGAGTCGCTCAGCGTCGAAACCACCGCCCAGGCCGTTCTCAAGGCGGCGTTCCAAAATCAGATGTTCATTCTGGACAATTGATTTTCTTGGATTTTCAGGGCTTTACCATTTGGTAAGGTTTTCCCTACTTTCGTGACGTGACGTAAAACCGCATTGTGGGGATGTTCCGTGAGTGGTGGCTTTGAAGCCTTGGAACACACAGATCGGGTAATCCCTGCGATTTCAGGGCTCTCCGGTCTGCCGGTCCTACCGGAGGTTGGCCGGCGGTTCTATAGTTCGGATCGTCGGTCAACACCTTACGACCTGATCGCCATTTCATCCCCATGTCGGGCGATCATGAACAGACGGTGCCGTCCGCCCGGGCGGCACCGTTTTCATGTCGCGTCACGTCAATGGCATCACATGTTGGGAAAATAATCCTCGCACCCGCCCTCGCGGTAGACATCCGCGGTGCAGCAATGCAGCCCCCCGCCAAAGGCATAGGCATCGCGCAGTTCGACCTCGACCACCTCCAGCCCCAGCTTGTCCATCTGCTCGGCCTGGTAGACCTCGGATTTTTCCACGCAGACCGTCTTGGGGTCGAGCACCAGCACGTTCATGCTCAGCCAGGTCGAGGAGTAACACAGCGGCGGCGGCGCGTTATGCGCGGGCTGTGCGGCGTCCACGATCTCCCAGTCGTTCTGTTCGAACATCCTGCGCTGATCGTCCGGCAGGCGGCGTTGCGGGTTGTTCAGGATCAGACCGGGGCGCAAAGGCGTGAACGTTGCATCGATATGGATCGGATAGGGATCACCGGGAAAGTTGACCGCATGCACACGGTGCTCGGGGAAATGCCGCCGGATCCATTCGATACCCTTGAGGTTGGTGGTGAACCCGTGCTGCACCACAAGGTCCCGGCCAAAGCGCAGAACGTCGGCGGCATCGAAAAGCGGCTCTTCCTCGGTGGTGACAAAGAACTTCTCGGCTGTCCATTTCAGGCGCTTTTCCACACCGATCTTTTCGCTGAGGTAATCGGGATGATAGTCGGCATCCGTCAGGCGCGGCTTGGGCGCGGATTCGTGGCGGAAATTCGGGTCTTCTTCCCAGTATTTCTGTAACAGCGGGCGATAGTTCAGATACTCGAACCAGCGGCAGCGATAGGACATCGTCGCCTCCAGGATCTCCCTGCCCACGGTCAGCAACACGTCGCGCGGCGGCATGCAGCCGAACTGGCTGTCGGTGTGGAAATCCGGCGTTGTCACCGGCAAGGCATGGTCGATCGGCGTGGGGCGATCCACGCGCACGCCGCGCGCCTCAAGCTGTGCCGCGAACGCGTCGAGCAATTCGTTCGCCCGGTCGATCGTTTCCTGTGGCCGGCGCCCCCACTGGCCGCGCATGTCACTGTCTTCGGGCACCTTGGCGTCCAGTGCCGGTTCCTCGGGCGGGATGTGGCAATCATCGGCGCGGCCGACGATCACGTGTTTGAGCGGGTCCCATTCATTCCAGCTGTTGACGACGGTTTTCTGCGCCATGCCGATCTCCTTGCGAAACGAAGACCGGGCGGCGCCGATCTTCCGACTGCCCCGGCGTACAGGATGGTGTGAAACAGGCAAGACCGTCCGGTCCGGCGACGCCATCGCCCAGTGCCCGGCCCGGATTTAGCAACAGGAGTGCGGCCTTTCCAAGCGAAAAGCGCGCCCCGGACCCCGGAACGCGCCTGCTTTTCTTCTGGCCGAAAATATCCCGGGGAGCCCGAGGGGCTGGCCCCTCGGTCCGGCGATAGACGAGGGCTCAGCCCTGCGCCGCCTTGGCGACTTCCTCGGCGAAGTTCTCTTCTTTCTTCTCGATCCCCTCGCCCACTTCCATGCGGATAAAGCCGGTGATCTCGGCGCCGGCTTCCTTGGCGGCGGCACCCACGGACAGGTCGGGGTTGATCACGAACGCCTGGTTCACCAGCGTGATCTCGGACATGAATTTCTTCATGCGGCCCTCGATCATCTTCTCGATTACCTGCTCGGGCTTGCCGCTTTCGCGGGCGATATCGATCTGAACCTGGCGCTCTTTCTCGACCACGGCGGGATCAAGCGAGGCCTCGTTCAGCGCGGCGGGGTTGGTGGCGGCGATATGCATCGCGACCTGGCGGCCGAACGCCTCGTCGCCGCCGGTCATGGCGACCAGAACACCGATCTTGCCCATGCCGTCGGTGGCCGCGTTGTGGATATAGCTGACGACGGTGTCGCCCTCGATCTTGTCCATGCGGCGCAGGCCCATGTTTTCACCGATGGTCGCAATCTTGTCGGTGATGATATCGGCCACGGTCTTGCCACCGATCTCCGCGCTTTGCAGCGCATCGATATTGGTCGCACCGATTGCGGCGGCGGCGATGTCGCCCACCATCTTCTGGAAGTCGGCGTTCTTGGCGACGAAGTCGGTCTCGGCGTTAACTTCGACGGCGACACCGGTCCCGTCCACGACGCTGACAGCCACAAGGCCCTCGGCGGCGGTGCGGCCCGATTTCTTGGCCGCCTTGGCCAGACCCTTGGTGCGCAGCCAGTCGACCGCCGCCTCCATGTCGCCATCGGTTTCGGTCAACGCTTTCTTCGCGTCCATCATGCCCGCGCCGGTCTTGTCGCGCAGCTCTTTCACAAGTGCAGCTGTGATCGCCATCTTGGCTCTCCTCGATTCATGGATCGTGCGAGGCGCGGCATATCCCGCGCCCCATGAAGGTTTCGTGACGCGCGCTCAGCTCTCGGCCGGTGCTTCGGCGGGGGCCTCGGCGGCCGGGGCCTCTTCGGCGGCGGCCGGGGCCTCTTCGGCGGCTGCAGGCGCCTCGGTGACGGCCTCCTCGACCGGGGCCTCGGACATGGCGCCGACGTCGACGCCGGCCGCACCCAGCTGGGCCGACATCCCGTCGAGCGCCGCGCGCGAGGCCAGATCGCAATAGAGCGAGATCGCACGTGCCGCGTCGTCATTGCCGGGGATGATGTAATCGATCCCGTCGGGCGAGCAGTTGGTGTCGACGACGGCCACGACCGGGATGCCCAGCTTGTTGGCCTCGGCCACGGCAAGCGCCTCTTTCTTGACGTCGATCACGAACAGCAGATCTGGCACACCGCCCATTTCGCGGATCCCGCCAAGGCTGGCCTGCAGCTTGGCTTGGTCACGCTCGAGGCCCAGACGCTCTTTCTTGGTCAGGCCCTCGGCGCCGCCCTGCATGGCTTCGTCGATTTCATTGAGACGCTTGATCGACTGGCTCACGGTCTGCCAGTTGGTCAGCGTGCCGCCCAGCCAGCGGTGATTCATGTAGTACTGTGCGCATTTCTCGGCGGCCTCGGCCACCGGGGCGCTGGCCTGACGCTTGGTGCCCACGAACAGAACCCGACCGCCCTTGGCGACGGTTTCGCGGATCACGTTCAGCGCCGCGTCGAGCATCGGCACCGTCTGCGTGAGGTCCATGATGTGAATGCCATTGCGCGCGCCATAAATGAACTCGCCCATGCGGGGGTTCCAACGCTGCGTCTGGTGGCCGAAGTGAACGCCAGCTTCAAGCAGCTGACGCATGGTGAACTCTGGAAGAGCCATGGTCGTTTCCTTTCCGGTTTGCGCCTCGGCACGGGATGAGAAGCGGGTGCTTCAACCGGTGGACCTCCGGGGATGTCTCCCCCATCGGCCCGCCCGTACCTGCGGATTAATGGCGCGCGTATACAGCGGCTTCTGGGGCGGCGCAACCCCTGATCAGTCGCGCGTCAACGGGGCCGTGCGCAGAAAGATCAGGCTTTTGTCTAGGCTGGCCTTGTCCTTGAGCGACAGGGCCACCTCCTTGTCCCCCAATGAATAGCGATTGAGCGCATAGCTGTCGGGGTGATTGACCTGCTGGTCATCCTCCAGAAGGCGATCCTGCCCGGCACAGGCCAGCAAGCGGGCCGACATGGCATCGAAGGCCGCTTGCGCCGCGTCGGCGCGATAGGGAAAATCCCACCGGCACACCTGCCCGTCCGAGTTCATTTGCCCGCTGCATTGACCCGGCCCGAGATCGGCGACCCCTGCGCCCTTTGCGGTCAGCCAGCTGTCGACCACCGCGCAATCATCCGCCGCCCACCCGGCCGGGGGCAAGGCCAGAACACTCAAACACACCACCACGTTCCGAAACATTCCCGGCCTCTCCGATACTTCAGGCACCCATGTTATAGCAGTTCGCACGCCGCCGCGTCAGGCATTTACCGCGCAACGCTTGCCCAATCGGTGTCAGCCCGCCTACTCTTGGCCTGTGCCCCGACAGATCAAAGGATCGCGCCATGCCCTTTCCCCCGTTTTTCGACAGCCTGCCGGAACTCGATGTTCCGTTCGACAGCTCGGTCGTGACGACCCGCGCCATCGGCTCCCCCGAGGCGCTGGCCGTCTTTTTCGACATTCATCAGGACACCACGCTGGATCCGCACAGTCACGGCGACCAATGGGGCACCGTGATCCGCGGAGAACTACACCTGACCATGGACGGCGAGGCGCACACCTACCGGCCCGGCGAAAGCTATTTCATTCCTGCCGGTACCGTCCACGGGGCCACGATCCCGGCGGGCACCCAGATCCTCGATGTCTTTGCCGAGGCGGATCGGTACCCGGTCAAGTCGCGCTGAGCGGCCGATCCGGTCTTGCGCCCGCGGCCCGCAGCGGCAACATACGGCCATGACAAGCGATGTGGTGTGCATAGGCTCCGTCCTGTGGGACGTGATCGGGCGCTCGGGCGCGGCGATGCAACACGGGTCCGATCTGCCCGGACGGATCGCCCGTCAACCCGGCGGCGTCGCGCTCAATATCGCGATGACGCTTTTACGGTTCGGCCTGCGCCCCATCCTACTCAGTTCCGTGGGGCGCGACCCCGAGGGCGAGGCGCTGCTGCAGCTGTGCCAGGCGCACGGGATGGATACCGCCCATGTCTGGCGCCCCGAGGACCTGCCCACGGATCAATACATGGCGATCGAGGGGCCCAACGGCCTGATCGCGGCCATCGCGGACGCCCATAGCCTCGAACGCGCGGGAGGTGCCATTCTCACCCCCTTGCTGGATGGCCGGCTTGGCTCGGCGACGGCGCCGCACGCGGGCATGATCGCGCTGGATGGCAACCTGACACCGGCGGTTCTGTCCGATATCGCCAGTGCCCCGCAATTCGCATATGCCGACCTGCGCATCGCCCCGGCCTCTCCGGGCAAGGCCGAGCGGTTGCTGCCCTTCGTGCAAACCGGGCGCGGCACGCTTTACGTCAACCTCGAAGAGGCGGGCCTTTTATGCGCCACGCGCTTTGGCTCGGCGCCCGAGGCCGCGCATGCGCTTCTGGCGCGTGGCGCGGCGCGCGTTCTGGTCACTGATGGCGCGAACCCTGCCGCCGATGGCCACGAGGGCGATGTTCTGACCGGGACACCGCCAGCCGTTCCCGTTCAGCGGGTCACCGGGGCGGGCGATACGTTCATGGCCGCCCATATCGCTGCCGAACGGGCCGGGCATCCGCGCCACATCGCGTTGGCCCGCGCGCTCGATGCCGCCGCTGTCCATGTGTCCGCAGGATCCGCCGCATGACGGCCCTGCCCCTGATCTTTTCGCCCGAAGTGGCGCAGGCGCGCCGTCACGGCAGCCCGGTCGTGGCACTTGAAAGCACGATCATCACCCATGGCATGCCCTTTCCCGACAATCTGGACACCGCCTGGTCGGTGGAAGAGGCCGTGCGCGCGGCGGGCGCGATCCCGGCCACGATCGCGGTGCTGGAGGGCAAGCTGCATATCGGTCTGAGCGAGGGCGAGCTGGAGGCGCTGGCCACGGCGCATGGCGTGGCCAAGCTCAGCCGGGCCGATCTGGCCGTCTGCATGGCACAGGGCCGGACCGGGGCCACCACGGTCGCGGCCACGATGATCGCCGCGCGGGCCGCCGGCATCGCCTGTTTCGCCACGGGCGGGATCGGCGGCGTGCATCGCGGGGCCGAGCACAGCTTTGACATCTCCGCCGACCTTCACGAACTGGCCCAAACCTCCGTCAGCGTGGTGTGCGCCGGGGCCAAGGCGATCCTCGACCTGCCCAAGACGCTCGAGGTGTTGGAAACGCTCGGTGTGCCGGTCATCGCCTACGCGCAGGACAGCCTGCCGGCCTTCTGGTCGGCCACCTCCCCCCTGCCCGCGCCGCTGCGCCTGGATGACGCCGACGGTATCGCCCGCGCGCACCTGATGCGCGCCGCCCTCGGCCTGCCCGGTGGTCAGCTGATCGCCAACCCGATCCCCGTGGCCGATGAAATCCCCTATGACGAAATCGCCCCGATCATCACGCGCGCCATCGACGTCGCCGATGCGCAGGGGATCACGGGCAAGGCGCTGACCCCGTTCCTGCTCGACCGGATCCATCAGCTGACGGGCGGGCGGTCGCTGGAGGCGAATATCTCCCTGGTGCGCAACAACGCCCGCCTTGCCGCGAAAATAGCCAACCGGATCACTACCCTGTCCCAGAACGCCTAAATGGGACGTTCGCCATTGTGGATGTGGTTCAATCTGCTTAAGTAGCGCGTGAAGAGACTGCACCGGGCCAGGCCCTATGAACACGCCTTTCGACGAAGAACCGCATACCCCCAAGAGGCCCGGCCGCTTCTCGGGGCTCAGAACCAGTTTTCTGACCGGGATCGTCGTGATCGCGCCCGTGGGGCTGACCGTCTGGCTGATCTGGACGCTGATCGGATGGGTTGACGGGTTCGTCCTGCCCTTCGTGCCGGATGCCTACCAGCCCGAGAACCTGATCAACCGCTACATCCTCGGCAATACCCGTCCCGATGACGAGGGCTGGGTGAACATCAATATCCGTGGCGTGGGCGTGATCGTCTTTCTGCTGTTCACGCTGTTCGTGGGCTGGATCGCCAAGGGGCTGATCGGCCGGTCGATGATCAGCTATGCGGAAACGCTTGTGGACCGCATGCCGGTGGTCCGCTCGATCTATTCCGGGGTCAAGCAGATCGCCGAAACCGTCTTCGCCCAGTCCGAGCGCAGCTTCGAGAAGGCCTGCCTCATACAGTACCCCCGCAAGGGGATCTGGGCCATCGGCTTCATCTCGACCGAGGCCAAGGGCGAGGTGCTGGAAAAGGCAGAAACCAGCGGTGAGATGCTGTCGGTCTTCGTGCCGACCACGCCCAACCCCACCTCGGGCTTCCTGCTGTTTTTTCCGCGCGAGGACGTGATCGAACTGGACATGTCGATCGAGGA
>JANSYB010000154.1 GCA_024742655.1 Paracoccaceae bacterium
TGGGCATTCTGAAAACTTTTTCCCTGAGCGTAGTGTGCGGCCTTTCTTTCGCGCCGCCCGCCTCCAGCGAGCCGTGGCTTGTCACCGAGACAGCGATATGCGCAGGGCGGCTTTCGGCAGAGTTGCAGCACAAGTGGCTGATCCAGGCCCGGGATGCCGACGAGACCCAAGCCGCCCGCGACGCGATGCTCTCGCGGCTCGAGGCGCTGAAAGGGGCGCATGACGCGGCGTTGCTGGCGGTGCGTATCGAGGCGAAACATGCCCATGCGGCGCTGCTTCAACAGGCCAGTTTTTCCGGCAATGCGGCGCAGGCCCGATGGGCCGCGTCACAGGCCCGGCGCCAGGCTGCGACCTGCAAGCGCCTTGTCCAGGGGTATCTTGAGGCCAATGCATCCTGACGCGTTTCGCGAAACACTTCAGGCTGGCGTTGCGACGCTGAGTCCCCGGTCTCCAGCATCTGTTGCGATGAAATAAGTGGCGGAAGCGTCCGGGCTGTTTAAAAAATAGGCCGCATGCACCAGTTGCGCCGCCTGAAACGCTGAAAATCATTTCGCACCTGCAGAAACGCGGCAGTCTTTCGCACATGCCGGCCTGACCCGAACCGGCTTGGGACGTGCAGTGGTGCTGGCCTTCACTCCAAATCACCACCGCACTACGCAACATGATTGCGTGGGGAGCAAGATGGGTGCCGAGGCTGCTCTTGGCAAGGTTCTCTGCGCGACACTTACGAAGGACTACGCAATGTCGACAAAGTTCCTGTCCGCGACGGCTTCTGCCGCGCTGTTCGCTTTCACCGTGCCCGCGATGGCAGAGGTGTCATGCCCCATCAAGGTCGGGGTGCTGCACTCGCTCTCCGGCACGATGGCGATTTCCGAAACCACGCTCAAAGACACCATGGAGATGCTGATCGATCAGCAGAACGAAAATGGGGGTGTCATGGGCTGCGAACTGGAGGCGGTCGTGGTTGACCCGGCCTCCGACTGGCCGCTCTTCGCCGAAAAGGCCCGCGAGCTTCTCAGCGTCCACGAGGTGGACGTGATCTTTGGCAACTGGACCAGCGTGAGCCGCAAATCGGTGCTGCCGGTGATCGAGGAACTCAACGGTCTGCTGTTCTACCCGGTCCAGTACGAGGGTGAGGAAAGCTCCAAGAACGTGTTTTACACCGGCGCCGCCCCGAACCAGCAGGCGATCCCGGCGACCGACTATTTCCTCGAGGAACTGGGCGTCGAGAAATTCGCGCTTCTGGGCACCGACTATGTCTACCCGCGCACCACGAACAACATTCTGGAAAGCTATCTCAAGGACAAGGGGATCGCCGAAGAGGATATCTTCGTGAACTACACCCCCTTCGGTCATTCCGACTGGTCCAAGATTGTCTCGGATGTTGTGGCCCTTGGTGCGGACGGCAAGAAGGTCGGGGTGATCTCAACCATCAACGGCGACGCCAACGTGGGCTTCTACAAGGAGTTGGCCGCGGCCGGCGTATCGGCCGACGACATCCCCGTCGTCGCCTTCTCGGTGGGTGAAGAGGAACTGTCGGGCCTCGACACCACGAACCTCGTCGGTCATCTGGCCGCATGGAACTATTTCCAGTCCGCCGATACCGAGGCGAACGAGGCGTGGATCGCCGCATGGAAGGCCCGCATGGGCGAAGACCGCGTGACCAACGACCCGATGGAGGCGCATTACATCGGCTTCAACATGTGGGTGAACGCCGTGGAACAGGCGGAATCGACCGAGGTGGATGCCGTGCGCGCGGCCATGTACGGGCAGGAATTCCCGAACCTGACAGGTGGCACGGCGGTCATGCTGCCCAACCATCACCTCGCCAAGCCCGTTCTGATAGGCGAGATCCAGGAAGACGGTCAGTTCGACATCATCAGCCAGACCGAGGAAGTGCCGGGCGACGCCTGGACGGATTTCCTGCCGGAATCCGCGGTGCTGGTCTCTGACTGGAAAGACCTCGAGTGCGGCATGTACAACACCGAGACCGAGACCTGCGTGCAGATCAAGTCCAACTACTGATCCGGACCTGACTGCAGAACCAAATCACCGGAGGGCGTTCGTGCGCCCTCCGGCCAGCAGGAAACGCGGTATGCTCAACTTTCTTCGCCTTTTGACGTTCGTGTTCGCCCTTGCGGTGCCGGCCTCGGCGCAGCAGGCCGATGCGCCGATCCAGAAGGTCCTTCAGGAACATGGGGATATCATCTCCAAGAGTTCCCGGCGCACGATCGGGCCGGCCATCGACGCGCTGGCCGACAGCGGCCTTCCGGCGGCGCGCGAGGTGCTGAACCGTTGGCAGGCCAAGCAGATGTGGCGGAACGAGGAAACCGGGCTGTTCGTGTTCGCCGAAGAGGTGGACCGCGACACGCTGCGCCTCTTCGACGTGGCCGACGGGACGGAAATCGGAACAGCGCCCGATGACGGCTACGATCAGCTGAAACCCAACTCCGGAATTCGCGGCATGATCGGCGCGGCGCTGGTGCGGTTCCAGCTGACCGACCCCGACCCTGCCATGCGCCTGCAGGCGCTGGAGACCATCGCGCGTGACGCAGAGGCCGCGCATCTGCAGACATTGCGGCGCGCGATCGAAGCAGAACAGGACCCGGAAATCGCCGCGGCGATGGACAGGCTCGAACGCTTGCTGACCATCCAGTTCGCCGAAGACGACGCCGAACGCATCACGGCCATCGAGAGTTTCGCCGGCGATCTTGGCGTGGATGTGCGCGCCACG
Organism: Paracoccaceae bacterium; assembly: GCA_024742655.1. Classification (GTDB taxonomy): domain Bacteria; phylum Pseudomonadota; class Alphaproteobacteria; order Rhodobacterales; family Rhodobacteraceae; genus Roseovarius. Next base: position 2,735 of record JANSYB010000154.1, read on the forward strand.
CTCAACCCGCTGGTGCGCACCCGCCTTGAGACGGCCGATGCGGCACCCGATACCGATGACGTGGCCCGTGTGCTCAGCCCCGGAAGCGACGCGCTCCCCCGCGAGGACGCCTATGACCTGCTGGTCTCGGCCGACCTTGCCAAGCCGCGGATCAGTCGCGAAGACAAGCGCGCCGCACTGGTGGCCAACCTTGAAAACGGGGCGGTGGCCGGTGTGCAGGTGGCGACGCTGGATACCGAGACCGCGCGCGACATGGCCTATGCCGCGCTGGCCCGGCAGGGCAAGGTCGAGCCCGTCGCCACCGAGGCCGAGATCGACGCGACACTGGACAAGTTCGTTTTCTTCGAACGCTATATCGCGGCCCCGCCGGCCGTGGCGATGGCCGCCGCAAGTGCCCTCAAGAGCATCGAGAACAAGGTGGCTGTGAACCAGGGGCTGGATCTCGGGCTGGATGCGCTGTCGCTGGCCTCGATCTACTTTCTCGCGGCGATCGGGCTGGCCATCACCTTTGGCGTGATGCGGGTGATCAACATGGCGCATGGCGAATTCATCATGATGGGGGCCTATACAGGCTATGTCGTCCAGCAGATCGTGCCGGATTACACCCTGTCGATCATCATCGCGCTGCCGCTTGCCTTTGTCGTGACCTTCGGCGCAGGCGTCGCGATGGAACGGCTGGTGATCCGCTGGCTTTACCATCGCCCACTCGAGACGTTGCTGGCCACGTTCGGCATATCGATTGCGCTACAGCAGATCGCCAAGAACATCTTCGGCACACAGGCCAGGCCGCTGACCTCGCCGGACTGGCTCGACGGGTCGCTTATCCTCAACGACATCGTCTCGATCAGTTACATCCGCATCGCGATCTTCGTGCTTGCGCTGCTGTTCCTTGGTCTCATCCTGCTGGTGATGAACCGAACCCGGCTGGGGCTCGAGGTGCGCGCGGTGACGCAGAATCCGCGCATGGCGGCCTCGATGGGGATCAACCCCGACCGGATCAACATGCTGACCTTCGGGTTCGGATCGGGCATCGCGGGGATCGCAGGGGTGGCGATCGGGCTCTATGCCAAGGTCACCTCAGAGATGGGGGCGGACTACATCGTGCAGTCCTTCATGACCGTCGTGGTGGGCGGTGTGGGCAATATCTGGGGCACGCTGCTTGGTGCGACCTTGGTTGGCACGCTGCAAAAGGGGATCGAGTTCCTCAACCCGTCGAACACGCTGGCGGCGCAGACCTACATGATCCTGTTCATCATCCTCTTCATCCAGTTCCGGCCGCGGGGGATCATCGCCCTCAAGGGCCGCGCGGCGGAGGCTTGAGATGAGCGAAACAAGCCTCACCAGCGGTCAGACCCGCACGCCGCTGGCACTGCGGTTTCCATCGGTCCTCGTTTTCCTCGCGATGCTGGCCCTGTTCACGCTCGGCGTGACGATCCTGTCCGAGGGTTTCGGGATCGGGGTCATCTCCACCAGCTTCGTCAAGACATTGGGCAAGACGCTTTGCCTGTGCCTGGTCGCACTGGCGATGGACCTTGTCTGGGGCTACTGCGGGATCCTGTCGCTGGGGCACATGGCGTTTTTCGGGCTTGGCGGCTACGCCATCGGGATGTGGCTGATGTACGAGCGCACAAGGCTGATCGTGGTCGACAGCCTCGCGGCTTCGGAGTTGCCACCCACGGCACAGGAAATCTCGGACGGGATCGCCACGCAGATCTTCGGCGTGGTGGGCGCATCGGAGTTTCCGCCGGTCTGGGCCTTTGCCCATTCCCTGCCCATTCAGTTGGCCTTCGTGGTGCTGATCCCGGGGCTTCTGGCTTTTGTCTTTGGCTGGCTGGCCTTCCGCAGCCGGGTGACGGGGGTGTACCTGTCGATCCTGACACAGGCGATGACGCTGGCCCTGTCGCTGTACCTGTTCCAGAATGACAGCGGGCTGCGCGGTAATAACGGCCTGTCGGGCCTGCAGAACCTGCCGGGCCTCGACGCGGTGCCGCAGGCCACGGTCTCGCTGTGGTTCTTCTGGGGGTCGGCCTTCGCACTTGGGGCGGGCTACCTGCTGTGTGCCTGGATCGTCTCGGGAAAATTCGGGTCCGTCATCCGCGCCATTCGCGACGACGAGGCGCGCGTGCGCTTCCTCGGCTACCCGGTCGAGGCGTTCAAGCTTTTCATCTTTACGCTGACCGCCGTGATCGCGGGGATCGCGGGCGCGCTCTACTACCCTCAGGCGGGGATTATCAACCCGACCGAGATTGCGCCCATCGCCTCGATCTACCTTGCCGTCTGGGTGGCGATCGGCGGGCGCGGCCGGCTTTATGGCGCGGTGATCGGCGCGGCCTTCGTTTCACTGCTGTCGACATGGTTCACCGGCGGGCAGGCCCCCGACATCAATCTTGGTTTCTACACGATCCAGTGGGTGAACTGGTGGACCGTGCTGCTTGGCCTGTCCTTTGTGGCCGTCACACTGTTCGCGCCCAAAGGGATTGGTGGGCTTGTGGATATCATCGCGGACCGGACGTCGCCCAACCGCCATGGTGCTGACCTTGGCCCCGACCCCGGCGCCCTGCGCGAAAAGGAGGCCGACAAATGAGCACCCTTCTCGAAGTGTCGGGCGTGTCCGTTTCCTTTGACGGGTTCAAGGCGATCAACAACCTTTCGTTCCAGATCGGCGCGCAGGAGTTGCGCGCGGTGATCGGCCCCAACGGCGCGGGCAAGACGACATTCATGGACATCATCACCAGCAAGACCCGCCCCGACGAAGGCCGGATCAGCTATGGCGACAAGGGATTGTCTCTGCTGTCCATGTCCGAAAGCCGCATCGCGCAGGCCGGCATCGGGCGAAAGTTTCAACGCCCCACGGTGTTCGAGGACCAGTCAGTTGCCGACAACCTGATGATGGCGCTGAGAAAGGCGCGCGGCCCGCTCAGGGTGCTGATGTTCCGCCCCACGCCCGCCGACCATGACAGGATCGCCGAACTAGCCGGGGAAATCGGGTTGTCGGGCATGCTGCACCGCAAATCCGGAGAACTGAGCCACGGGCAGAAACAATGGCTGGAAATCGGGATGCTGCTGGCGCAGGAGCCGCGGCTTCTGCTGGTGGATGAACCGGCCGCCGGGATGACCCCGGCCGAGCGGGAGCACACCACCGATATCCTGCGCGAGGCGGCCAGGACCCGCGCGGTGGTCGTGGTCGAACATGACATGGAATTCGTCCGCAGGCTGGGCTGCAAGGTGACCGTGCTGCACGAAGGCTCGGTCCTGGCCGAGGGCTCGATCGACCATGTGACGAAGAACGAAAAGGTGATCGATGTCTATCTCGGGCGATGAGGTTCTGAAAACCGAAGGGCTGACCCTGCATTACGGGGGCAGCCAGATCCTGAACGGGATCGACATGACCGCACGGCGTGGCGAGGTGACCTGCGTGATGGGCACCAACGGCGTGGGCAAGACCAGCCTTCTGAAGGCGATATCGGGCACGCATCCCGCATCCGGCGGCCAGATCACGCTCGAGGGCAA
>JANSYB010000046.1 GCA_024742655.1 Paracoccaceae bacterium
CGCGGCAATCGGCACGAAGGTCAGCGGATTGCCGACAAAAGTGGACAAGAGCGAGGCCACGATATTGCCCCGCATGATCCACGCTAGCGCCGCCGCCAGAAAGAAATGCAGCCCGAAGAACGGAGAGAATGTGACGAAAATACCCGCGAAGATGCCACGCGCGATCCGGTGCGGCGGGTCCGGCAGGCGGCGCACGCGGTGCCGCACGTATTGAAAGGCGCGCGACCAGCCGCCCCGCGGCCAGAAGAAATCTGCCACGGCCTTCCAGATGGGGCGTTTATCTCGGCGTTTGAAGACCACGTCACGCGGCTCCCGGCATTCAAATCTGTTCCGTGCTGCCCGAGGTCCGTCGCGGATCCCGGTAGCGTTCGATCGCGGCCACGTCGCTATCGGCATCCAGAACCGAGATCACGCCATGCAGGTGTTCGGCATCGCGCAGCTCGACATCTATCAGCAGCCGGTAGAAATCCGGTTTGCGGTCCACGAATGTCAGGTCCGAGATATTGGCCTTCTGCTCTCCGATCAACGTGCAAATCCGCCCAAGCACGCCCGCATCGTTACCAATCGTGACATCCAGCGTCGCCGCATAGACCGCCGCGTGCCGTCCGGCGTGCCAGTGCAGGTCCAGCCAGCGGTCCGGCTGCTCTTCGAAACTCTGCAGCGCCTCGCAGTCAATGGCATGCACGACAACGCCCTTGCCACGATAGGTGATGCCGACGATCCGCTCTCCGGGCAGGGGCTGACAGCAGGGCGCGCGTTCGAATCGCTGGTCGGGCGCAAGGCCGATCACGGCACGGTCGCGCCCCACCTCGGCGCCGGTTTTCGGCGTCAGATCGGGATAGACCGCGTTCAGCACCTCCTGCGCGGTCAGTTCGGCGCTGCCCAGCCGGGCCAGCACTTCGTCCCGGTCCTTCAGGCGCAGCGTCTTGGCGGCGCGTTCCATCGCCTTGTCGGTGGGTTTCTTGCCGACATGCTCAAAGGCCGCCCGGGCCAGTTCACGGCCAAGGCGCACATACCGGTCACGGTCCAGTTCGCGCAGCGCACGCCGGATGGCCGAACGCGCCTTGCCCGTCGTGGCGATATCCAGCCAAGTGGCCTGCGGTGTTTGCCCGTCGGCGGTGATTACATCGACCGATTGGCCATTCTTGATCCGGGTCCACAAGGGCACCCGCATCCCGTCGATCTTGGCCCCCACGCAGGCATGTCCGATCCGGGTATGGATCGCGTAGGCGAAATCGATCGGTGTCGCCCCGCGCGGCAGCTTGACCACATCACCCTTGGGGGTGAAGCAGAATACCTGGTCGGCATACATCTCAAGCTTGACCGCCTCGAGGAACTCGTCGTGATCCTCCTCGGCGTCGAACTGCTCGGTCAGGCCCGCGATCCACTTGGCCGGGTCCACGGCAAACGGGTTTTCGGCGCGCACCCCGTCACGATAAGACCAATGCGCCGCGACACCGGTTTCGGCCACTTCGTGCATCTGGCGGGTGCGCACCTGCACCTCGACCAGCTTGCCGTCCCGGCCCGATACGGTGGTATGGATCGACCGGTATCCGTTCGACTTGGGTTGACTGATATAATCCTTGAACCGGCCCGGCACCGCGCGCCAGCGGCGATGGATGACGCCCAGCACCCGGTAGCAATCCTCTTCGGACCCGGTGATCAACCGGAACCCGTAAATGTCGCTCAGCCGGGAAAAACCCATCTCCTTTTCCTGCATCTTGCGCCAGATCGAATAGGGTTTCTTGGCCCGGCCCAGGATCTCGGCCTTGATCCCGGCCTTGTCCAGTTCGTGGCGCATGTCGCCGGTGATCCGTTCGATCACGTCGCCGGCCTCGCGTTGCAGGGTGATGAAACGCCGCATGATCGAGGCGCGCGCCTCGGGGTTGATCACGCGAAAGGCCAGATCCTCCAGTTCTTCGCGCATCCATTGCATGCCCATCCGGCCCGCGAGCGGGGCGAAGATGTCCATCGTCTCACGCGCCTTCTTGAGCTGCTTTTCGGGGCGCATGGCCTTGATCGTGCGCATGTTGTGCAGCCGGTCGGCCAGCTTGACCAGGATCACGCGCATATCCTTGGACATGGCCATGAACAGCTTGCGGAAATTTTCGGCCTGCTGGGTTTCGGTGCTGGACAGCTGAAGGTTGGTCAGCTTCGTGACGCCATCCACCAGATCGGCGATCTCGGAGCCGAATTTCTCGGCCACGATATTGTAAGAGGCCCGCGTGTCCTCGATCGTGTCATGCAGCAACGCGGTGATGATCGTGGCGTCGTCCAGCTGTTGCTGTGCCAGAATGGCGGCAACGGCGACAGGATGCGTGAAATAGGGCTCTCCGGAATGGCGAACCTGTCCGGCATGCATCTCTTCGCCAAAGGCATAAGCCGCCTTCAGCAGCGACTCATCCGTTTTCGGGTTGTAGGTGCGGATCAGCTCAACAAGGTCGTCGGCGCCAGTTATCGGGTCCGCATCCCGTGGCATGGGTCAGGTCTCAGCCCTGACCCTGCACTTCCATCAGGGCCCGAAGCAGCTTCTCCTCGGACATGTCGTCCTCGGCGGGCTTTTCGGCCTCGTCGCCCATTAGCAGGGCCATGGAATCTTCTTCCGGCTCATCGACCTCGATCTGGGTCTGGTTCGATTCGATCAGGCGCTCGCGCAGATCATCGGCGGGCTGCGTTTCTTCTGCGATCTCGCGCAGGGCGACCACCGGGTTCTTGTCGTTGTCACGGTCCACCGTCAGGGGCGAACCCGATGCCAGTTCACGCGCACGATGCGCGGCCAGCATGACAAGCTCAAACCGGTTTGGAACCTTGTCGACGCAATCTTCTGTGGTAACGCGGGCCATAAGACCTCCGATAGGGGCAGATATCTCAAGAAGCCCTGTACCTAAAGCGTCCTTGCCGGGTTTACAAGCACAGAATCACGCCCAGAAAGCCCGTCAGAGCGCCCGAACACAGCGCACATCGTCCTCGGGCAAACGTGCCAGCATCTGTGTCACGCTTTGTCGCAGAAGCGGATGCACCCAATCGGGTGCGATATCGTTCAGAGGGACCAGCACGAAAGCGCGATCCTGCAGGCGCGGATGCGGCAGGATCAGCTCGCCCGGGGCCTCTCGCACCTGCCGATCAACCGGCAGGTCTCGCCAGTGCGCCTGCGTGGACGCATCCGGCAAAACGGTGTCCCCGACGGCAATCAGATCGAGGTCCAGCGTACGACGGCCCCATCTCTGTTCCCGCTCGCGGCCAAATTCCGCCTCAACCTCATGAAGAACGCCCAGAATGTCCGAAGCTATGCCATCAAAACGCAAACAAGCCGCGGCATTCACATAATCAGGCCCCGCCCCGACAGGGAAACAAGGCGTTTCATAAAACCGGCTGGTGGCCGTGACCGTGATCCCGTGGTCTGCGAGTCGGGCCAGCGCCGCCCGAAGCGTCACCTGCGGCCCGCCCTGATCCGTTGGCAGATTCCCGCCAAGGGCGATCAAACATTCTTGAGCCAATGTCATTGCACCCTATCCTTTTGTAGAGGGAATTCCCCTTGCGCATCGTTTTGGGAAAATCTAATTTTGTACGCCAGCTTCGCATCATTTTCCAAACCACTCACATAGCGAACAACAAGATGCGCGGCAAAGACATTCGGAAGGACCGATTTGATGTTTTACAAGGACGAACGGCTCGCGCTGTTCATCGATGGATCAAACTTGTACGCGGCAGCCAAGTCCCTGGGTTTTGACATCGATTACAAGCTCTTGCGGGCTGAATTCATGCGACGTGGAAAACTTCTTCGCGCATTTTACTACACCGCATTGCTGGAAAACGACGAGTATTCCCCGATCCGCCCGCTGGTCGATTGGCTGAACTACAACGGCTTTTCCATGGTGACGAAGCCGGCCAAGGAATACACCGACAGCCAGGGCCGCCGGAAGGTCAAGGGCAACATGGATATCGAGCTGGCCGTCGACGCCATGGAACTGGCGCCGCGTGTCGATCATATCGTGCTTTTCTCGGGTGATGGCGATTTCCGCCCGCTGGTCGAAAGCCTGCAACGTCAGGGCGTGCGCGTCTCGGTCGTCTCGACGATCCGCAGCCAGCCACCCATGATCTCGGACGATCTGCGCCGCCAGGCCGACAATTTCATCGAGCTTGAAGATCTCAAGGACGTGATCGGGCGCCCGCCGCGCGAACAGCCTGCCGACCGCGAAAATGCCTACGCGGGCAAATAACGCCCGCGATCGGCATTACGGTCTGTTGCAAGCGAACGTGGGGGGTATCCGTGCCCCTCATTGGTTGGGCGGCTGTCACCTCCGCCCGACACCATACCGCCCCCGAAAACCTGTTTCCTCCGCTTCGAATGAACCCGGCGACCAGTCCGTCCTGGGGCCGGCACGAAGTATGCTCAAACAGCAGCACATCCATTCGAGTCTGGACGCCGGGCCGCGCAACCCTTACCTCTGACGGGGACAGGAGGCGCCATGACCAAACCACCGCTGACCCTTTACCTTGCGGCCCCGCGCGGCTTTTGCGCGGGCGTCGATCGCGCGATCAAGATCGTTGAAATGGCGCTGTCGAAATGGGGCGCGCCGGTCTACGTGCGCCACGAGATCGTGCACAACAAATACGTGGTGGACGACCTGCGCGCCAAGGGCGCGGTCTTTGTCGAGGAACTGCATGAGTGTCCCGATGACCGCCCGGTGATCTTTTCCGCCCATGGCGTGCCGAAATCCGTCCCGGCCGAGGCCGCCAAGCGCGAGATGCTTTATGTCGATGCCACCTGTCCGCTGGTCAGCAAGGTGCATATCGAGGCCGAACGCCATGCCGGCAACGGCCTTCAGATCATCATGATCGGCCATGAGGGCCACCCCGAGACCGTCGGCACCATGGGCCAGTTGCCGCCAGGCGATGTTCTTCTGGTCGAAACGGTCGAGGACGTGGCCAACGTCGCCGTACGCGACGCCGAAAAACTGGCCTTCGTCACGCAGACCACGCTGTCGGTGGATGACACGGCCGATATCGTCGCGGCCCTTCAAGCGCGCTTTCCGGCCATCGTCGGCCCGCACAAGGAAGATATCTGCTACGCCACCACCAACCGGCAGGAGGCCGTCAAGGCCATGGCCGCCAAGGCCGAGGCGATGCTGGTCGTGGGCGCGCCCAACTCCTCGAATTCCAGGCGGCTGGTCGAGGTGGGCGCCCGGGCTGGCTGTTCCTATGCGCAACTTGTCCAGCGCGCCACCGATATCGACTGGCGCGCATTGGACGGGATTTCCACGGTCGGTATCACCGCCGGCGCCTCGGCGCCCGAGGTGCTGGTCAATGAGGTGATCGACGCCTTCCGCGACCGTTACGACGTGACGACCGAAGTCGTGGAAACCGCGCAGGAGAACGTGGAATTCAAGGTACCTCGTGTTCTGCGCGAACCCGCCTGACCGGCCCGCACCATGACCAGCGATCTCTTCGGCACCCCGCAGCAACAGGCATTTCTTGGCAGGGGCCGCGCCCTCTATGAGGTGATCCGGGATGATCCGCGCTTCAGCTATTACGGCCGCAGCGTCGGACTGGCCGACACGACGGCGGGCGACGTGGCCCTTCTTGTGTCGCTGACGCGGCTGCAGGGGGCCAGCAGTTTTGCCGACCTGCCGGATGCCGACCTGCCACTGCTGCGCCGCGCGGTCGAGGATCAGGGCCTTTCGACCACGCATTACCAACGATGGTCGGGCGGTGCGGAGGCGATTGCCGCGGCGCGCGCGATTCGCGACGGCACCGCGTTGCCCACCGATGTGACACTGCACCGGATCGATGCCGACAGCGACAGCCGGATACTGAACAAGCTGGCCGAGATCTCGCTGGCCTGCGGTGTCCTGCCCATCACCGGCTCCGTGCTGCGCGGGATGACGCGCCCCGGCACCGGGATTGTCGCACTGGACGCAACCGGACGGCCCGTCGCCTGTGCCGCGGCGGCGGCCTATCTGCACCCCGGGCGCGACAACGGCGAATGCTGGTGGGGGATGCTGGCCACCGACCCCGCCCGGCGCGGAGAGCGCCTTGCCCTCCGGCTGGGCGCGGAGGCGCTACTGGATATCACCGAACGCTTTGGTTTCAGACGAGTTTTCACCGGCATAACGCCGGGCAATGGACCGTCCGAAACCGTCTGCGCGCGGATGGGCCTGACGCCCGAGGACCGGTCGGTGATTTCAGCTGCCGATCCAACCCAGCTGACCGGCGGGCGCATGACGAAATAACCGCGCTTGACACCACGGGCGCGCTATGGCCCCTCTACGGCCACCAATCGAGAGCCCCACCATGAGCCTGCAATTCCTGATCACAGCCTTCGTCGTCGTCATCGCGCCGGGAACGGGCGTGATCTATACGCTGGCGATCGGGCTGGGTCAGGGGCGCCGGGCGTCGGCATGGGCGGCACTTGGCTGCACCCTCGGGATCGTGCCGCACCTTCTGGCGGCGACACTTGGCCTTGCCGCGCTGCTGCATACCTCGGCGCTGCTGTTCCAGGTCGTGAAATTCGCCGGTGTCGCCTACCTGCTCTGGCTGGCCTGGCAGGCGTTGAAATCCGATGGCGCGCTGGCCGTCCGGCCCGACCGCCGCGCCGATAACGGCCTTGTCATCGCGCGCCGCGGGGCGCTCATCAACATCCTGAACCCCAAGCTTTCGATCTTCTTTCTGGCCCTTTTGCCGCCGTTCCTGTCGGGCAACCCCGGCACGGCGACGGCGGAAATGCTGGGCCTTGGTGCGGTGTTCATGGCGCTGACCCTTGCCGTGTTCGTCCTTTACGGGGCTTTTGCCTCTGCCGCGCGTGACCGGTTCCTGGCCTCCGAACGAGCCATGCGCTGGCTCAACCGCGGGTTTGCCGCCATCTTCGCCGCGCTCGGCGCGCGTCTCGCGCTGGAGAAGGCCGCATGACCATCCCCCGCGCCCCCCTCCTGCTTGGCCTCGCGGGCACGCTGCCCTTTGTCTGGAGCGCGCTGACCGTGCTCTCGCCCCAGCTTGCGGAGTGGACGGCGCGCCTGATCGGGCCACGCTTTGCCGGGCCCTATGTGGGCCTCTTTTATGGCGCCGTAATCCTCAGCTTCATGTCCGGTGTGCTGTGGGGGTTCGCCACGAAGATGACCGGCCCCTCGGCCACGACCGGCTACGTGCTGTCGGTCGTCCCCGCGCTCTGGGTGTTCTTTACCCATGGCGGCGGAGCCTACCGGGCCGGTCTGATGCTGATGATCGGGTTCGCGGGCATTCTCGTGCTCGACTGGCTGTTCTGGCGCAACGGCGCGGCGCCCAAGTGGTGGATGCGCCTGCGCCTGATGATTACGGCCATCGTGCTGGTCTGTCTGCTGATAGGAGTGACGCAATGAGCGGCGATTCAGAAACACTGAAAGTCTATGCGCGGCAGGCCGCGGACTATGCCGAGATGGTCAAGGCGCTGGAAAATGACCCGTCCCTGACCGCCTTCATCACCGCGATGCCCGAGGGCGGGCATGTGCTTGACCTCGGCTGCGGGCCGGGCTGGGCGGCCGCGCGCATGGCGCGTGAGGGGCTGACCGTAACCGCCACCGACGCCGTGCCCGAGATGGTCGACATGGCAGGCGAACATCCCGGTGTCACGGCCCGGCAGGCCACGTTCGACGATATAAGCGGAACCGCGATCTATGACGGGATCTGGGCCAATTTCTCGTTGCTGCACGCCCCGCGCGCCGACCTGCCCCGCCATATGGGCGCGTTGGCGCGCGCCCTGAAACCCGGCGGCGTGTTGCATGTGGGCATGAAGACGGGCACCGGCGAACACCGCGACAGCCTGGGCCGTCTTTACACCTATGTCACCGAGGACGAGTTGCGCGGCCTGCTGTCGGGTGCCGGGCTCAGCCCCGGCCCGGCCCGCACCGGCGCGGACAAGGGGCTGGACGGCACGGTGGCCCCCTGGATCACGCTAAGCGCCCATGCCTGAACTTTTCGCCTATACCGACGGGGCCTGTTCGGGCAATCCCGGCCCGGGCGGCTGGGGCGTGTTGCTGCAGGCCAAGGACGGCGACACCGTCATCCGCGAAAAGGCGCTTTCGGGCGGCGAGGCGGAAACCACGAACAACCGGATGGAACTTCTGGCCGCGATCAACGCGCTGGAAACCCTGTCCAAACCCGCGCGCATCACCATCGTGACCGACAGCGCCTATGTGAAAAACGGTGTCACCGGCTGGATTCACGGCTGGAAGCGCAACGGCTGGAAAACCTCGAACAGGAAACCGGTCAAGAATGTGGAGCTCTGGCAGCGGCTGGACGAGGCCAATGCCCGCCACGATGTGACATGGGAATGGGTCAAGGGACATGCGGGCCATCCCGAGAACGAGCGCGCCGACGAACTGGCCCGTGCCGGCATGGCCCCCTTCAAACTCTAGCTTACAGGCTTTCATCGTTCCCCAAATACTCGAACACCCGGCCCGGTCCCGGGCGGCGGATCATGAGTATTTTTGGAACAGTGAAAGCAGGTGGGGCCCTGCGGTCGGGCGCTACTTGCGGCCCTTGATCACCTGGTACAGCCAGATCACCAGAACCGCCCCGATCAGCGCCCCGATGATCCCGCCCAGCAGGCCCAGAACGGCCAACACCCCCTGCAGGATCAGCCCGCCGACCAGCGCCCCGGCGATCCCGATCAGCACCGTGGTCAGCGGATCCGCGTCGATTTTCAGAAGGCGCGTCGCCAGATAACCCGCCACGGCCCCGACGAGGATCAGGTAGATCAGGCCCATGCCCTATCTCCGCTTGCGCCAATGCGTGGGCACGATGATCAGCGCACCCACCGAAGAAATAATCGCATCGAGGCCCGGCGTGCCGATCCGCAACCCGAACATGATGCGCACGAAGTAGAACAGGAATGCCCCGCCCACGCAGATGATGATCGATTGCAGATAGCCGTTTCGCGTGAAACCCGACCGTTCGCTGGCATAGCCCACGATGCCCGCGATCACGACCGTTCCGAACAACTGCAGAAACATGCACCACTCCTATAACATCGTGCCCTTGGGCAGGGCCGTACCCCGCAGGAACTTCTGGGCATCCTGCGCCGCGCGACCTGCCCGTTGCAAGCGCAAAACCTGCACCGCACCTGTCCCGCAGGCCACGGTCAGCGCATCGTCAAGCACTTCGCCCGGCGCGCCCTGCCCCTCGGCCAGCCGGGATTTCAACAGCTTCAGCCGCTCACCCGCAACCTCGATCCACGCTCCGGGAAAGGGTGACAGGCCACGGATCTTGCCATCCACGGCTGCGGCCGGTTGCGCCCAGTCGATCCGCGCCTCGGCCTTGTCGATCTTTTCGGCGTAAAGAACACCGGCCTGCGATTGCGGCGTCGGGGTCAGGCTGTCCAGCCGCGCCAGCGCATCGACAATCGCCGCCGCGCCCATCTGCGACAACCGGTC
>JANSYB010000296.1 GCA_024742655.1 Paracoccaceae bacterium
GCATAGCCTGTCACCACGTCGCGCACCTGTGCGGCATGGGCGGCCCCGGCGATGGCCTCGGCCCAGTCGCCGTCGCCCATGGTGGCCGGGATGCCATGATCGGCCCCGGCCCGCGCGACGCCGTCCCGCACCGCGCCAATGGCAAAACCGCGGGCCGCCTCACCCGGCCGGAGCGCAGAGCGCGCCCCGGTTGCCATCAGGCCCAGACAGGCCAAGGGCGGGCGGGGCAGGATGTGGTCGATGGTGCAATCCTCTTGGGTCAGCAGCAAAAGGCAATCGCCGTCGGGCATCGCGTCTGCCGGGGGCAGGGGGCGCAACGGGTGCTTGATGGTTTCGCTCAGCGGGGGTGCCTCATGCGCGAGGGCATGGCCGGGATGGAACCGGCCATCGGTATATTTGGCGATGTTGGACGCGCGCGCCTGATAGGTCTTGCCCCGCGTATGCAGGCCGCCGACCCATCGCCAGCTCAGCGTGTTGGCGGCCGGATCGCCATCCATCAGGTGCCGCAGGAAGAAATCCGCCCCCAACTCCCATGGCAGGCGCAGGGTGAAAATCCAGATCGAGGCGAACCACATGCGCGCGTGATTGTGCAGGTAGCCGGTTTGCGTCAACTCGCCCGCCCAGTGATCGAAGGCGTCGATGCCGGTGGCGCCCTGCGTGGCCGCGACATAGTCGGCGCGCAGGGTTTGATCGGCCTCGGCGCGGTCCAGGGCCGCGCGCAACCCCCGCTGGTAGCTGTCCCAGACCGTCGGGCGTTGCTCCAGCCAGCCTTTGAAATATCCGCGCCAGAACACCTCCTGCACGAATTTCTCGGCACTGGCGGGGCTGTGGCGGGCCAGCGTGGCGCGCAGCACCTCCTCTTCGGTGATCAGGCGATGCCGGATCCACGGCGACAGGGTCGACACGCTGTCATGTCGCCCCGGTCCGAAATCGTAATTGCGCCGCGCGGCGTAGGCTTTGGCCGCCCTTGGCGCGAAGCCTGACAGGCGCGCCAGACCGGTCGCGCGGTCGGGAACCCATGCGCCTCCGCCGCCCGTATCCTCGAGCCCGGGAAGGTCGGGTGTCTGGCTGGTGTCGGGCATGGCGGTCCTCCTCAAACGGCGTTGCGGGTGACATAGGGCCGGGCCCGCCACAAGCCAGCGGTGCGACGCTTCGTCAGGGCCTGTGGCCGGGGGGCATCGGCGGTCTATCTCCGACCCGATGACGCCCGAGATCACCCCCCTTCAGCGGCTGCTGACCCTTGCGCTTGGCGTGTTGCGCCGGCCCGCCGGGCGGTCGCATGTGCTGCTTGCCGTCGCCTACGGTGCGGTGTGTCATGTGATCTTTGCGCTGGCCGTTCTGGCGATGATCGCCGCGATGTTCTTTGGCATGAGCGAAAGCCTTGGCCGCGTGCCACAGCCCTGGGCGTGGCTGGCCAACGCGGCGTTGCTGGTCCAGTTCCCGGTTGCGCATTCCGTGTTGCTCGGCGCGCGGGGGCGGCGCCTGCTGGAGCGGCTGGCCCCGGCGCCGCACGGGCGCACGCTGGCCACAACGACATACGCGATCATCGCGTCGCTGCAACTTCTGGCCTTGTTCACGCTCTGGACGCCAAGCGGGATCGTGTGGTGGCGCGCCGAGGGAGGCCTTTTCGTGGTGACCTGCGCGGCCTATGCCGGGGCATGGCTGCTGCTGATCAAGGCCAGTTACGACGCGGGCGCCGAGGTGCAATCGGGCGCGCTTGGCTGGATGTCGCTGGCGCAGAACATCCGGCCCGTCTTTCCCGACATGCCCACGCGGGGCCTTTTCGCGCTGATCCGACAGCCGATCTACGTGGCCTTTGCGCTGACGCTTTGGACGGTGCCGGTCTGGACGCCGGATCAACTGGTTCTGGCGTTGTCCTATACGGGGTATTGCCTGCTGGCCCCACGCCTGAAGGAGCGGCGGTTCATGGCGATCTACGGTGACCGTTTTGCCGCCTACCGCGCGCGGGTTCCCTATGCGATCCCCCGGCTTTTCAGGCGACCTGATCGATGATGGCCGGCGGCAAACGGACGAGACTTCCGTCTTGACCTGCGCACCCCCATGACATACCAAATGCGCGTGCTGAGCGGGCATGGTGAAATGGTATCACACGAGCCTTCCAAGCTCTTGGTGCGGGTTCGATTCCCGCTGCCCGCTCCAGCTCTCCGAACAGTCCAGACGCGGCGTCCTGACGGGCCGGGTTCGGTCTATGCGCTGGTTCAACGCACGTAAATGACATCGTGCCCCCTTGACCCGGGCGGACGGGGACGCCAAGAACCTGCGGCGACAAAGTCAAAAACGGGTGCTCATGGTACGCAAGGCCGAGAACGGCGCGGATACGATCGACCGCGAAACATCGAAACGCGTCAGTGCATTGGCGGAGTTGTGGCCGTTCATCCGGCCTTACCGTGTGCTTGCGGCGGCGGCGGTGCTGGCGCTGGTGCTGACCGCGGCGGTGGCGCTTGTGCTGCCGATGGCGGTGCGGCGCGTGGTCGACAATTTCTCGGTCGAGGATGGGACGATCCTTGACCTTTATTTCCTTGGTGCGATCGGGGTTGCGGGCCTGCTGGCGATCGGGACCGGGCTGCGCTATGCGCTGGTTTCGCAACTGGGCGAACGCGTCGTGGCCGATATCCGCAAAGCGCTGTTCAACCGGGTGATCGGCCTCAGCCCCGCGTTTTTCGAACGCACGATGACCGGCGAAATCCTAAGCCGGGTGACCACCGACACCACGCTGATCCTGTCGGTGATCGGTTCTTCCATTTCGATTGCCCTGCGCAACGCGCTGATTTTCATCGGGGGTCTGATACTGATGATGTTCACCTCGGCCAAGCTCACGGGCATGGTTCTGTTGCTCGTTCCGCTGGTGATCGTGCCGATCCTGACGCTGGGGCGCAAGCTGCGCAAGCTGAGCCGCGAGAACCAGGACTGGATCGCCAACAGTTCGGGCAATGCCTCCGAGGCGCTGCTGAACGTGCAGACGGTGCAGGCGTTCACCCATGAGGCGGTCAGCCGCAAGACCTTTGGGGATGTTACCGAGCAAAGCTATCACGTGGCCCGGCGCCGGGTGACGACGCGTGCCCTGATGACGGTGATCGTGATCTTTCTGGTGTTCACCGGTATCGTCGGGGTGTTGTGGATCGGGGCGCGCGATGTGCGCGCCGAGGGCATGACCGCCGGTCAGCTGGTGCAGTTCGTGATCTATTCGGTCATGGTGGCCGGGGCGGTGGCCGCGCTGTCGGAAATCTGGGGCGAGTTGCAGCGTGCCGCGGGGGCCACCGAACGGCTGGTCGAGCTGTTGCAGGCTGAGGACGAGGTCAAGGATCCGCGCAACCCCGTGCCGCTGCCACGCCCGGTCAAGGGGCGCATCGCGTTCGAGAGTGTCGGCTTCTCCTATCCCACAAGACGCGAAAGCCCGGCTCTGAACGGGCTCGACCTAGTGATCGAACCGGGCGAGACGGTGGCCCTTGTCGGCCCGTCGGGCGCCGGCAAGACCACGATCATCCAGATGATCCAGCGGTTCTACGATCCCGAAACGGGGCAGGTCACGCTGGACGGTGTCGCGCTGAACCAGATGGCCCGACAGGACTTCCGCAAGGAAATCGCCCTTGTGCCGCAAGAGCCGGTGATCTTCGCCGCGTCGGCCTGGGACAATATCCGCTTTGGCCGCGATGGCGCCAGCAATGACGAGGTGCAGGCCGCGGCCCGCACCGCGGCGGCGCATGACTTCATCAGTGCTTTGCCGCAGGGGTATGACACCTATCTGGGTGAGCGCGGCGTGATGCTGTCGGGCGGGCAGAAACAGCGTATCGCCATTGCCCGCGCCATTTTGCGCGATGCCCCCGTTCTGTTGCTGGACGAGGCGACATCGGCACTGGACGCCGAAAGCGAACGTGCGGTGCAGACCGCCGTCGATGCGCTGTCCAAGGACCGCACGACGGTGATCGTCGCGCACCGTCTGGCCACCGTGAAAAAGGCGGATCGTATCATCGTGATGGATCAGGGGCGCATCGTGGCCGAGGGCACACATGCCAGTCTTGTGGCGCAGGATGGGCTTTACGCAAGACTGGCCAAGCTGCAGTTCACCGACGGGGCGGCCTGAGGCGCAGGGCCTCAGCTGCCCTTGAAGTTCACGCGCGCCTCGGCCTCCATGGCCTGTTCCAGCCGGCTTTCTTCGCGGGCCTTGCGTTCTTCTGCGGCCTTGGTGCGCAGGCGGCCGACCTGACCCAGACCGATCGCGGAGAGGATGATCAAGCCGCCGGGGATCAGGCCGGGGCCGGGATCCTCGCCCAGGAGCAGCATGGCGATCACCAGCGCGGCCAGCGGCGAAAACGAGGTGGCCAGTGACACGTCGCCCGAGCGGGCATGCTTCAGCCCCAGGTTCCACGCGAACTGGCCGATGATGATCACGATGATCGCATAGACCCAGACCCATTTCAGCACGATCGGCTCAAGCAGGTCCTGAAAGTGATTGGGGCCGTAAAGGTAAAGGGCCAGA
>JANSYB010000609.1 GCA_024742655.1 Paracoccaceae bacterium
CCCTCGGTCGCGCCATAGGCCGCGTTGCGGTGGTTACGCATGACCCGCAGCATGTGCTTGGAGTTGCGCTTGTAGCCGGCAAAGGGGCCCAGCTCCTTGGCCATCTCGGCCGAGGTGGCATAGGACACGCCCGTCATCACCGCCGTCAGCGCGCCGCAGAGGGCGCGGCCCTCGTCGCTGTCATAGCCCAGCCCCATGTTCATCAGCAGACCGCCGATATTGGCATAACCCAGGCCAAGAGTGCGGAACTCATAGCTGAGCTGCGCGATTTCCTTGGACGGGAACTGTGCCATCGTGACCGAGATTTCCAGCGTCACGGTCCACAGGCGCGTGGCATGCACATAAGCCTCGGCATCGAAATTCTCACCGTCAAAGAACTGCAGCAGGTTCATCGAGGCCAGGTTGCACGCCGTGTCATCGAGGAACATGTATTCCGAGCACGGGTTGGAGCCGCGAATCTCGCCATCCTCGGGGCAGGTATGCCAGGCATTGACCGTATCGTGATACTGAATGCCCGGGTCCGCGCAGGCCCAGGCCGCGTGGCCCACATCTTCCCACAACTCGCGTGCCTTCAGCGTTCTGGCAACCGATCCGTCGACCCGGTTCAGCAGCGCCCAGTCCTCGTCGTTGCGCACCGCCTCGAGGAATGCGTCAGTCACGCGGATCGAGTTGTTGGAGTTCTGGCCCGAAACGCTGGCATAGGCGTCGCTGTCCCAGTCGGTGTCGTAGGTTGGGAACTCGATGCTGTCATAGCCCTGCTTGGCATAGTCCAGCACGCGTTTGACATAGGTTTCCGGGATGGCCGATTTCTTGGCCCCGCGGATCGCATCCTTGAGCTGGTCGTTCTTTTTGGGGTCGACCGCGTCTTCGCTGCTGCCATCCCAGGCCCGGATCGCGGCGAAGATCTCGTTGAGCTTCTGCTCATGCATCTTGGAGCCGGCCACGATCGAGGCGACCTTCTGTTCCTCGATGACCTTCCAGTTGATGAATTCCTCGATATCCGGGTGATCGACATCGCAGATCACCATCTTGGCCGCACGGCGCGTGGTGCCGCCCGACTTGATCGCGCCGGCCGCGCGGTCGCCGATCTTGAGAAAGCCCATCAGGCCGCTCGACTTGCCACCGCCCGACAGCGATTCGCCCTCGGCGCGCAGCGACGAGAAGTTGGTACCGGTGCCCGATCCGTATTTGAACAGGCGCGCCTCGCGCACCCACAGGTCCATGATGCCGCCGTCGCCCACAAGGTCGTCCTTGACCGACTGGATAAAGCAGGCATGCGGCTGCGGGTGCTCATAGGCACTCGTCGACTTGGTCAACTCACCGGTTTCGAAATCCACGTAATAGTGACCCTGGCTCGGCCCGTCGATCCCATAGGCCCAATGCAGGCCGGTGTTGAACCATTGCGGGCTGTTGGGCGCGGCCATCTGGCGGGCCAGCATATAGCGCATCTCGTCGAAATAGGCGCTCGCATCCTCTTCGGTCGAGAAATAGCCGCCCTTCCAGCCCCAGTAGGCCCAGGCCCCGGCCAGACGATCAAACACCTGCTTGGCGGAGGTCTCTCCAGTTGTCTTGGTCCCTTCGGCGGCCGGAACGGAGCGCCACAGGAATTCCGGCACGTCCTTTTCCTCGACCTTCTTGAGGCTGACCGGCACACCGGCCTTGCGGAAGTATTTCTGCGCGATCACGTCGCTGGCGACCTGGCTCCAGCCCGTGGGCACCTCGACCTCATCAAGGCGAAACACCGTCGTACCGTCCGGATTCCGGATTTCCGAACTGGTGGTGACGAACTCCAGCTCCGCGTACGCGTCCTGACCTGCCTTCGTGAATTTACGTTCAATTTTCATTCCGCTGCCCCATATCCAGCTTTTCACCCTGTGACGCCTGCCCTGCAGGCGGTGCGCTCCGGTGTGAACCGGCAGAAAACCGCCCCGTTCGCAGCGACTGAAAAGCGCCACGTTATTCATGCCCGGCAGTACCGGGTTATGATTGGGTGTTCTGTCCCTGCCTGGCCCGGGCCACTATATCTTGTGGCTTCCCGATCCGCTTGCACAACCTGACGTATTGGCGGGTACAGGGTCAACGATTTTTTTAGAGGTGGTTCGCCAAAATGTGGGTTGACCGTGGCCTTCTGTCCACGCCCC
>JANSYB010000136.1 GCA_024742655.1 Paracoccaceae bacterium
CAATCGGGCACCACGACCACGTCGGAACGCAGCGTGGTGCAGGAGGGCTGGTCGAAGGCCCCGATCGACGCCTCGGCCCTCGGGCTGGCCGATGGCGAGGTGGCGCTGGTCGCCGACAGCGTCGATCTGGGTGCGCTCAAGCTGGGCAAGCTGCGCACGCTGGCCCGGCTCGACCGGTCGCGGCTGGTGTTCGACCTGCGCGAATTGCGCGCCTATGACGGGCTGATCACCGGCGAATTCGTGATGAACAACCGCTCGGGCCTGTCGGTGGGGGGCAAGATCGCGGCCGATGACATCAACCTGCAGACCCTGTTGCGCGATGCGATGGACATCACCCGGCTGGAGGGCAGCGCCGATGGCGAGGTGCAGTTCCTGGGCGTGGGGCAATCCATGCACGCGATCATGAATTCGCTCAGCGGCAGCGGGGCGTTCAAGACAGGGCGCGGCGTGATCTCGGGCTTTGACCTGGACCGGCTGATGCGCAGCGGTGATGGCACGGGCGGCACCACCGTGTTCGACACGCTGCAGGCCACGTTCACCATGGACAAGGGCAACCTCTACAACGACGATCTCGGTCTGAGCTTGCCCCGGGCCAGTGCCACGGGCGCGGGGCGCGTGGGCCTTGGCGCACGCGATATCGACTATGTCTTCACCCCGCGCCTGCTGGATGGCGGGGGCAGCGGCCTTGCCATCCCGGTGAAAATCCGCGGCCCCTGGGCCAACCCGCGCATCACCCCCGATCTCGAGGCCGCGATCGACCTGAATTTCAAGGAAGAAAAGCAAGAGCTTGAGCGCAAGGCCCGCGAAGAGGTCGAGCGCGAGGTCGAAAAGCAGTTGGGGATCGAGCGGCAGGAAGGCCAGTCGCTGGAAGACGCGGCCAAGGACGCGCTGGAAAAGGAACTGGAGCGCGGGATCCTGAAGCTCTTCGATTGACGCCCCCGTAGCGTCGGCTTACCTGACGGCTATGAACCTGAGCCCTGTCACACCCGATCTTTTGCGCGCCTTGCGGTCCCGGTTGCCCGAGGCCGCGTTCCGCGATGTCACGCCTGCCTATCTCGAGGAGCCGCGCGGGCGCTGGCAGGGGCAGGCGGGGGCCGTGATCGCCCCGGCCACGGTCGAGGAGGTGGCGGAGGTGATCCGCTTTGCCGCCACCGAGCGGGTGGGCGTGGTGCCCTATGGCGGGGGCACGGGCCTTGTGGGCGGGCAGATCGCGCCGGAGGGGCCGGCCCCGCTGCTGCTGAGCCTTGAGCGGATGCGCGCGATCCGGGGCCTGTGGGCAGAGGAAAACGTGATCGTGGCCGAGGCGGGCGCCATCCTGTCGGATATCCACGAGGCCGCCGCGCAGGCGAACCGGCTCTTTCCGCTGTCCATCGCGGCCAAGGGCAGTGCGCGGATCGGCGGCAACCTGGCCACCAACGCGGGTGGGGTGAATGTGCTGCGCTATGGCAATGCGCGCGACCTGTGTCTGGGCCTCGAGGCGGTGCTGCCCGATGGCACGATCTGGCACGGGCTGAAACGCCTGCGCAAGGACAACACCGGCTATGACCTGCGCAACCTTCTGATCGGGTCGGAGGGCACGCTGGGCGTGATCACCGCGGCCGTGCTGAAGCTCTATCCCTGCCCGGCGGCCGAGGGCACCGCACTGATGGTGGTGGACAGCCCCGCGGCGGCCCTGTCACTGCTGGCCATGGCGCGCGACCATATGGGCGAGGGGATCAGTGCGTTCGAGTTGATGCACCGCACCGGGCTGGAGTTCCTGTCGCAGACCATGCCCGACCTGCGCCTGCCCTTTGCCGATCTGCCCGAATGGGTCGTCCTGATCGATATCGGTCTGGCGCGGGGGCTGGCGCCGGCGGACGCGCTCGAGACGCTTTTTGCCGAGGCCGCTGAGGCCGGGCTGGTCAGTGACGGGATGATCGCGCAGTCGCAGGCGCAGCGGGATGCCTTCTGGGAGGTGCGCGAGACCATCCCCGAGGCCAACCGGCGGATCGGGTCGGTCAGTTCACACGATATCTCGGTGCCCCTCGGGGCGGTGCCGGAGTTCATCACCCGCGGCAATGCCGCCATCGCCGCGCTCGGCCCGTTCCGCGTCAATTGCTTTGGGCATCTGGGCGACGGGAACCTGCATTACAACGTCTTTCCGCCCGAGGGCGAAAGCCGCGAGGCCCATACCGGTCAGCGGGACGCGATCAAGCGGGCGGTGCATGATCTGGTGCACGAGATGGGCGGATCGGTCTCGGCCGAGCACGGGGTGGGGCGGCTGAAGGTCGAGGACTTGGAGCGGTATGGTGATCCCGCGAAACTGGCCGCCATGCGCGCGATCAAGGCCGCCCTTGACCCGTTGGGCATCATGAACCCCGGTGCGGTTCTTCGGGGTGTGGCGGGGTAAGGGGGCGCCGCCCCCTCGGCCTGCGGCCTCACCCCCGGGATATTTCGGGCCAGAAGAAGAACATACCCTGCTTCTTCTGGCTGGAAATATCCCCGCCGGAGGCATCCGACATCTGCCGTGATCATACCCGTGCCGATTGGGGCACCCTGCCCGAGGAGGAGCGAAGGCGACGACGAGACATCATGTGCGCCGCAGGCGCTCGACCGGATCAGACGTTACTCGTCCAGCGAGCCGTGAATGGCGAATTGTTCCAGCCCGGCTTCCTGTGCCTCGATCACGCGGTAGGTTTCGCGCACGCCGGCCTCACTGAGTTCGCGCGCGACCGTCAGCAGCGTGTTGGCGTCGTGATCCTCGCACAGCTCGGCCATATGGGCGATTTCCTCTTCGGCCACGGGGCGGGCGGCCTCAATAGATGGGGCGCCGTAGACATCGACGAAATGCCGGGCCAGCGCGTCGGCCAGCGCGCTGCGTTCGCCGTCCTCGATCTGGGTGATCGCGACGAAGGTCACCCGGCCGAAGGTTTCCAGCCCCAGCCAGCCATTGGCGAAGGCCTGACGCTGCTTGCCGGTCAGGTCGGCCTCGGTCCAGTTGGAAAACTCGAACCCGCCGGAAACGCACCATTCGCCGGTGCGTGCCGGAGAGTGGTAGACGCGCGTGTCGCTTTCGTCGAAATGGATCGCTCGGGCCAGTTTCATGACGGGGTCTCCAGGATTGTGCTGAGCGGGATCAGTTGTGTGTCGTCGCCTGCGCGCAAAAGCATGCCGAAATTCTCGTCCACGCCCAGAAAGGTGCCCTTGTGCCCGGCTTGTTCCATATCCTCGCCCATGCCGTGGGCCAGTCCGCGCCAGTCGGCATGCAGGGCGCGCGGGCCCTCGTCCTCCCAGCGGTTGATCCAGTTGAGCGTGTGGCGTGCCCAGCTTTCCAGCAGCAGGGTGCTGTCCACGTCGGCGCAGCCTTCCTCGTAGAGCGCTGTTTCATCCGGCCGGTCCCCCGGCGCGCCACCGGTCAGCAGCAAGGGCAGTTCGAAGCCCACCACCAGCCAGCCGGGCAGCGCGGCGGGATCGGTCGTGCCCGCCATCGCGCGAAAATGCCCGCAGGCCGCGCCGTTGATGCGGATGCCGCCCGCCCATTCCAGGTGCACTGCCACCTCGGGCGGGGCCAGCGCACCAAGCGCGTTCTGCAGGCCCACGCCGCAGACGGGCAGCATCGCCATGGCCTGTTCCAGCGGGACCTCGGGCGCCATCACGAGGGCCGCGGCCAAACGGTTGGCGGTGATCACATAAACGATCGTGCCCGCGTCACAGCCCAGAGCGGCCATGGCGCAGGCCTTTTCGAACGGGTCGATCCCCGCATCGACCGCGTGGCCCTGCATCAGTGGCGGGAAGGCCGGTTCACTCATGCCACGCCTGCCTCGATCAGCTTGCGGGCCACGCTGCGAAAGGCCTGCGATTGCGCGCTGTCGGGTTTGGAGATGACGATCGGCGCGCCGCCGTCCGCGGCCAGCCGGATGTCGATATGCAGCGGCACCTCGGCCAGAAGGGGCACGCCCATCTTCTCGGCCTCCGCCGCGACACCGCCATGGCCGAACACGTGTTCTTCGTGCCCGCAGCTGGAACAGATATGAGTGCTCATGTTCTCGATCATGCCCAGCACCGGCACGTTCAGCTGGTTGAACATGTCGATCCCCTTGCGCGCATCCAGAAGGGCCACGTCCTGCGGGGTGGATACGATCACCGCGCCGTCCACGACGGCCTTTTGCGCCAGCGTCATCTGCACGTCGCCCGTGCCTGGCGGCAGGTCGACAAGCAGCACGTCGAGCGCGCCCCACTGCACCTGCATCAGCATCTGCTGCAGCGCCCCCATCAGCATGGGGCCACGCCAGACGACGGCCTGATCCTCGTTCGTCATCAGGCCGAGCGACATCATCGTCACGCCGTGGTTGCGCATCGGCAGGATGGTCTTGCCATCGGGCGAGGCGGGTCGGCCCGACACGCCCAGCATACGTGGCTGCGAGGGGCCGTAGACATCCGCATCAAGCAGGCCCACGCGCCGCCCTTCGGCGGCCAGGGCGCAGGCGATATTGGCCGACACGGTGGATTTGCCGACCCCGCCCTTGCCGCTGGCGATGGCAATGATGTGATCGACGCCGGGCACGCGCTGCGGCCCCTGTGGCTCGGCCTTGCGACCCGCCTTCAGATCGGGCGGGGCCTTGGCCGAATGGCCGGTCAGAACGGCCGAAACCTCGCCCGCCCCATCCAGCGCCGAAACCGCGCCTTTCGCGGCGTCCAGGACGGGCTCATAGAGCTTGGCCTTGGCCGGATCGATCTCGAGGACGAATCGCACCGCATTGCCCTCGACATTCAGGCCGCGCGTCACGCCCGCCGACACGATATCCTGACCCGAGACCGGATCCTTGATAGTCTTGAGCGCGTCCAGCACGCTCTCTCTTGTCAATGCCACGTCAGTCCTCGCCCTTGATGGTGCCGGTGACGACATGATCGACGTCGAGACCCTCGACGGTCAGGACGACCTTGGCCTTGAATTCCTTGCCCGACGTGTCGCCCGCGTTGCGCAGGCCCTCTTCGATGGCCTGCTGCGAGGTAACGCCCACCTGCTTGAGGAACTTGCGCATCGACATGTTGAAATCGTCGCTCATCTTTTTTGTCTCCCTATCCCAAGTCTGTTGACGCATGGCCCCCGGCTTTCCTACCCTTGGGGGATGCGATGTGTCGTCTCATTTTTTCTGGCCGGTGTCCTGATGCTCGGCCTTGTCGTGGCCCCCGGGCCCGCCCGGGCCGCCGACGGCTTTCGCCTGAGTGCGCCTGACGGGCTGATCGAGACCGGTCTTTTGAAATATGTGTTGCCGCGCTTCTCTCTCAAGACCGGCGTGCGGATCGAACTCGTATCGCCCGGGCAGGCGGCGGAGGTCGCGCTGTCGGCGGATGGTGACGGGCCGCGGGTGTTCACGGGGCCCCAGGCCACCTGGCGTCTGCAGGTCAACGCGACAACGCATGAGGGAGCCGTGCGCTTTGCCGACTGGCTGCGCTCCGAGGTCGGGCAGCGCACGGTGACCAGTTACGAGGTCGACGGTGTCGCGCTGTTCAGCCTGCCATCCAGGGAAGAAACGGAAATCGTGACGCTGACCTTTGACGGCGATCCGGTCAAGGGCAAGGACCTGTCGGTTCTGCATTGCGCGCGCTGCCACGCGGTGAGCGAAGAAACGCGGATGAACACTATAGGCTCCACGCCCAGTTTCTTCGTGCTGCGTGCGATGGGGGACTGGGACGTGCGGTTCCAGGCGTTCTATGCCCTGAACCCGCATCCGGCCTTCACACAGGTGGCCGAGGTCACGCCACCCTTTCCGATTGACCGGCCGTCGCCCATTGCGCCGGTCGAGATCACGCTGGATGATCTCGAGGCCATCCTGTCCTACGTGGCTAACGTGCCGCCGGCCGATCTGGGCGCCCCGATCCGGCATCAGTGATCCCGACGCTTGGAGAAGTAGTCATCGGTCGTGCGCACCTGTGGGCGATCGCCGCCGGCAAAGGGATTGTCCTGTGAATGGAACTGCGCCTTGACCCGGCAATCGTCGCACATCTGGATCATGCGCACCGCGCTCTCGTTGCCGAACATCGAATGCTTCCCGGCCAGTTTCTCGGTGATCCTTTCGATGGTGGATTTCACGCCGAAGGGCACGCCGCATTCGACGCATTCGAACGGCTCCTCCTCGTTCAGCACGGTCTGGGTCAGGGCCATGTCGGTCAGGTTCATGCGCGGCTCATAGCCGATGGCGTCCTCGGGGCAGACATTGGCGCACAGCCCGCATTGCAGGCAGGCATCCTCCTGAAAGCGGATCTGCGGCTTGTCGGGGTTTTCCACCAGCGCCCCCGAGGGGCAGAGCGACACGCAGCTCAGGCACAGCGTGCAGGCATCGGTATTGACCAGCACCGCGCCATAGGGCGCGTCATCGGGCAGCGACAACACCTCGGTGTCCGGGTTCAGCGCCTTGGCCGACAGGCGCGCGACCTGGCGGCGGCTGCCCATCGGCAGGACCGGCTGATCGCAGGGGGCGGGGATATCCGTGGCCCCGTAGAGCGCGTCGCAGAGCGCGTCCGGATCGGCCAC
>JANSYB010000483.1 GCA_024742655.1 Paracoccaceae bacterium
AACGTGTGACTGCCCTTGTCGAAAATGACGGCCACATGCGTCGGCGCATCGGCGCCCGTGTTCCCGTCGATATAGCGCTGCAACATGTTGCAAAAGCCGGACACCGCACCGATCGGCAAGCCATCGGATTTCCGCGTCAGCGGCGGCAATGCGTGATAGGCGCGAAAGATGAAGGCCGAGCCGTCGATCAGATGCAGGTGGCAGCCTTTGCCGAATGTCATGCGGTGTCTCCCCGGGCCGGATATTCTTGCCTGTAATGCCACGACCCAAGGCGATGGACCAGTGGCCAATCGCGACCTAATCGGGTGCCAGCATATACCCTTCGCCGCGCACGGTTTGCAGGTAACGCGGCTGTCTGGGGTCGGTTTCGATCTTGCGGCGCAGGCGCGTGATCTGAACGTCGACCGCGCGTTCCTGCGCCTGCCCCTTGTCGCGGCCAAGATCCTCGACCAGCTTGGCGCGACTGACCGGCTCGCGCAGATGTTCTGCGAAAATCCGCATCAACTGCACTTCCGTGGCGGTCAGGCGTATCAGGTCCTCGCCGCGCATCAGTTCGGCCCGGTCGATGTCAAACCGCACCGGTCCCATTGTCAGAACCTTGGGCGCGGCATGTTCCGGCTCCGGCTCCGGCATCCGGCGCAGGATCGCGTTGATCCGCAAAAGCAGTTCCTTGGGCTCGAACGGTTTCGGCAGATAATCGTCCGCGCCGGCCTCGAGCCCCTTGATCCGGTCCGGCGTCTCGCCCTTGGCCGTCAGCAACAGGATCGGTGTCGTCAGGGTTTCGCGCAGGCTTTGGGTCAGCGCGATACCGTCCTCGCCGGGCATCATGACATCCAGAACAATCAGGTCGAATTCGAGCCCGGACAGGATTCGCCTTGCGTGGGCCGAATCGCGCGCCGCAGAAACAAGAAATCCGTTGCGCGCCAGAAACTTGCGCAACAGGTCTCTGATGCGTTCATCGTCATCGACGATCAACAGGTGGGGTGCGGGATCACTCATGACTCGGCCTCTCTGATGGCATGATACTTGCGCCGCATCTCAGGGTCCATCATCGCCTCGAGAACCTGGCGAAACCCGGCAACCGCCTCCGGGCCGGCCGCGCGGTAGGCCGCCCGCATCCGTGCCCGTTGCGCATCCGACAACTTGCGCTCCAGCGCGGCGCCTTCCTCTGTCAGGTGCAGATGGCGTTCGCGCTTGTCCGAAGAGCCGACGCGGCTTTCGACCAGCCCGTCCGCGATCAATGTCCGCAGGACACGGTTCAGCGATTGCTTGGTCACGCCAAGAATGCCCAACAGGTTGTTCACGGTCGTTCCCGGGCTGCGCGCGATAAAGTGGATCGCGCGGTGATGCGCCCGCCCGTACGCCATCGTCGCCAGAATCCGATCAGGGTCTGCGGTGAACCCGCGATAGGCAAAGAACATCGCCTCGATACCCTGGCGCAGCTGTTCGTCCGTCAAAAAAAGGAGGTTCTCGCCGCTCTGCATGTCCGACATGGGGGCCTCCGGTCACAAAAATCCTCTTCCGTGGCAACATTACGTCAGCTTTGTTGACATTCCAAGGGTGAACTGGTAGCGAATCGCAGTTTCGACGCAATTTTATGTCCGTTTCGGACGTAATGCGCGCAACAAATGAAAAGACTGGCGTCAAGAGGAGACAGGCTATGGCCGGCTATGATGATCGCGATGGTACGATCTGGATGGATGGGAAACTCGTGAACTGGCGCGAGGCGAATGTACATGTCCTGACCCACGCGCTGCATTATGCCAGCTCCGTCTTCGAAGGCGAACGCGCCTATAACGGTAAGATTTTCAAAAGCCGCGAACATTCGGAACGCTTGCATTTCTCTGCCGGTGAGCTTGATTTCCAGATCCCGTGGACGGTGGATGAGATCGAGGCCGCCAAACAGGAAGTCCTGTCCGTCAACGGTCTTTCGGATGCCTATGTGCGCGCCGTGGCATGGCGTGGCGCAGGCGAGGACATGGGGGTGGCCTCGGCCCGCAACCCGGTGCGCCTTGCCATCGCCGCATGGGAATGGGGTAGCTATTACGGCGACGCCAAGTTCAAGGGCGCGAAACTGGATATCGCCAAGTGGAAACGGCCCAGCCCTGAGACAATCCCGGTTCATGCCAAGGCGGCGGGTCTGTACATGATCTGCACGACGTCGAAACACGCGGCCGAGGCCAAGGGGTGTTCAGACGCGCTTTTCATGGATTACCGCGGCTACGTGGCCGAGGCGACGGGTGCCAATATCTTCTTCGTCAAGGATGGCGAGGTGCACACGCCCGACCCGGATTGCTTCCTCAATGGCCTGACACGGCAGACGGTCATCGGCATGCTGAAGGATCGCCAGGTCAAGGTGCATGAACGCCATATCATGCCCGAAGAGCTGGAAGGCTTCGAGCAGTGCTGGCTGACCGGTACCGCCGCCGAAGTGACCCCGGTCGGCCAGATCGGTGACTACAATTTCGAGGTCGGTGCGCTGACCCGTGAAATCGCCGAGGGCTACGAAGCGCTGGTCCGCAGCTGACATGCACCCTGATCGACCGCGCCTGCCCACCTTCATCGACGGGTATGGCGCGGTTCGGGCATGGGATCATGGCCCGGTCAGTCTGCCAGAACGGCGCGCACCACGCCCCTTGCGCACGCCTGGCCGCGCCGACAACCTGCGTCATGCGCTAGACCGGGCCG
Source organism: Paracoccaceae bacterium (assembly GCA_024742655.1). Taxonomy (GTDB): domain Bacteria; phylum Pseudomonadota; class Alphaproteobacteria; order Rhodobacterales; family Rhodobacteraceae; genus Roseovarius. The sequence continues at coordinate 2,689 of JANSYB010000483.1, forward strand.
GTCTTCGGGACGGGGCGACGATTTCCTTTCATCACCACCTTCGGGATGGCGATGCCCTGATGGTTTCCACCTTGCAGGAATGCGCAAAGATGGGCTTGCGGAACCTGCACATCGCGCCCTCGTCCCTGTTCCCCTGCCATGCCGGTCTTGTTCCACTGATCGAGCAAGGGGTCATCACGCGCATCACCACCAGTTACATGAATGGGCCGGTAGC
>JANSYB010000207.1 GCA_024742655.1 Paracoccaceae bacterium
GCCTATGTCTGGTCACTGATCGCCGCAGCACTCGGTCTTGAGAATGCCGCGGTCAAACGCGACGAGATCATGGCTGAGTTGGAAACTGACGTTATCCTGGCATCGCAGGATGAGGCGCGCATGTTGTTCGATGAACAGGACATGGAAACGCTGTTTGCTGTTCAGGAGTCGGGCGGACTGTAGCAAAACGCGACAACACGGGCCTCGTCTTCGGTCAGCCCGTGTTTGCGGGCAGCAGAAGGCAGATCCATTCCATCATCAAGCGCCTTGCGAAAATCATTCAACACCCAGGCGCCATCGCCGGTTGCCGTGTCAGGCGCGGGCCGACCATCAGCCGCTGTTTCGAAGAGTGCGCCTTCAGGGGCCTGATCAAGATCAGCCATATTGTGATTGGATGGCTCGATTTCACCATCAGATCTTGGCGACTTGGGTATAGTGAGCGCGTCGTCATAAAGCATCGTGAATTCAGAAAAAGGCGCTGCACTTGACGCCTCTGGTGCGGTCCTCGACGCAGACACCCGGTTCACCCTGCCGGCGCGGGACCTGCGGATGCCCCACAGCAGAACCAGTACAACAAGAAACACCGCCACTATGAGCAGGCCCAAGTTCAATTGATCCTGATCTGCCATCATCGACCTTCTGCTTCACCCCATCAGCCATAGTCGGTTTTTTGACATGAGCGTCAGTATTTCGACGCTATGCCAGAAGTCTGACCCACGACCGCAGCAGGAGACCTCAACTCAGCACTTTTGGCCGCAAAGAACAATTCCCGCAAAAGAACGTCGTGAAGCCCAGCCTGGTCAGACAGGGGCTGCGACTGAACTTTCAATTTGTCTATGCAGTCCAACACTTCGGTGGCGATAGCCGCGTAAAGGATCGCATCCTGGCGGCTTCTGGAAAGCTTTCCCAGAAGTACACCAAGATCGTTCATCAAATCTACGGAGGCCATTTCAGCCATCACGACAGAGCGTCAAATGCTTCCGCCAAACCCTCGGCTACCTTGGAGTAATCGAGAGGATACTTGTTTGCGCTGATCGCTTCGCTGATCTTGGTGACCGCCTCGATATCAACTGGCGGAGGCATGGATCGCATAGATGACAGCACCTCGGCAGCGGCTGAATTTACCTCAACCGAAGGGCGCGATGTCGCCGAAACTGGATTGACAGGCGCACCAACACCAAGCGCTGCAGTGCCCCCGGACGCGGTAGGCGAAAGGCTTACCGTAGGGGTAGGGTTAGCCTCAGCAACTCTCACAGAAGTCACTGTGCCAGTAAGGATTTGTGAGTTATCGACCATGTAACTTTCTCCTAGCTGAATATGGAAACGACGCCTTACCGAAGACTTTTAGAAACTATTTCCACTTTCTTGTCACCAACCACTTTGCCCAACAGCTCCACGCCGCTCGTGGCATTCAACACACGGATCGTATCACCGAATTGGCCCGCTTCCAACGCGATACCGGTAGAGATAACCTCAATGCCCCCGCGCAGGATAACAAGGGACAGCGCATCATCCGCTTCAACCGCCCACTCACGCAACAAATGCCTAGGCATGAGAGGCACATGCGTCGTAATCGACTGCGTCAGAACGCGTCCAATCACGTCCTCAGGATCGGCAAAGACACTACCTGACGACAACGGATCTATCGGGCGCAGTTCCACATCGCCGGATTGAATCCGGTCACCACGCCGCAATGGCCTGTTCAGAAAGACAGCCTGCGCGGTGGCTACGTCACCGCCCTGAGCATCAGGAAGGCCCGCGCTCTTGACCTGAGCGCGCACCACGATTTTCCACTCGACAGGCGACGGGCATACCACCGAAACGCTGCGCCAGCCGCCAAAGGCCGGTTGCACCTCCAATGGCTGATCGCAGACATAGAACTGTTTTTCCGGCAAAACATTGGGCGCTGCGTGCTCTCCCGCCTCGGTCAAGCGCTTGACGATCGCCCGCCTGACATCCTCGCCGCTTATCACGTGGGGTTCCGAGGCCGCCACCAGAGGCAAAACCACAAACCCGCAAATGATGACCCATAAATGGCGCATCTTAGAAGAAATAGATGTCGTCAGGCTCGGATGGCGCAGCGGCCCCATGTGGCAGGGTGATTGTGTGGCCCGCAAGCAAGCGGTTCATGTCACCACCACGAAACGCACGAGGATTAAGCGCGAGGGTTGCCCGCGCAAGGCCCGGCAAATCAGCATCGCGGCCAAAATGTGTGCGCAGGATGGAATACAGCGTTTCACCCTGCTGAACCCGATGCCGGTTTGCAGGATCGGCCCCGGCCAGCAGGTCTGAATTATACTGCAAAACAACATTGGACTCTTGAGCATCCGCTGGCGCCGCAACAGCGATCAACAGCGCAGCCGACCAGAATGATGTCCAATGGGTCATCTTGTTACCCTCCGTCATTGAAACGCACCTGCGTTCCCGCAAGGCGTGATGGGGCGCGAGCCGCATTCATGGGAGCGACGATCGCACTACTTGCGGCAAGCTCGACTACGCGCAGGACTGTCCATGCGCTTTGACCTCCATCGACAAATGCAAGGCTTTGACGGGTCAGACCGTCCCGGCTACCCAGATCAACACGATAGCGATCTTTGCCTGCGGCGACCAGATTGGCCACCAGGGGCGCGCAGGCTGCTTGCTCCAGCCATGTCGCCAAGCTCTCGCCAAAGTTCCGTGACAGATTCTTGGCCGTCCTGCTCCAGTCCTTGCTGGCCACGACGTTCAGTGCCCGCCAAGGGGTGTCGGGTTTCAGGGTCACCGTCTTTTGCAATTTCAGATTTCGGGTCCGGGATGGGGCTGCGGGATCGACGATGCGCGCATTCAGCGTCACCACAACGCGCTCTGCCCGCGCCGACGCGGACTGCGCCGACCATGAAAGATGCAGGCCACGAGCATTACGGGGCAACGTCCCGCCATCTTGCCGTGGCACCTTGCCTGTCAGGAGCGATTGGTAATCGAACCCGTCCGCAACTTTGGATGCGACTTCGGCTTTGGGGGCCAGCGATATCGTACTGTCCACAAGCCGGACATTAGCGGCGCTGCGCAGGACGTCCACCGTCTTGTCATGCGCCATCTTCAGGGCCTCGCCCATCCAGTGTGGAACTTGTTGTGTCGTATTGAGCTTTGGCACGCCGACTGTCAACGCAAGGTCAGGCCGCGCGGCACAGCCCAGTTGCGGCCGCTCACCCACATAGGCGTCAATGGTCACCTCGAATTGGGACTGCCCCCTGAATTCGTCCACAACGGCAAAGTCCACGATCCGGGTAGAGGCACGCAACAGAATGCTGTCGGCGGTCAGAACCCCCATGTCGACAGCCGAAAAGGCATCTATATCCGCGCCGCCCTTCATCGCGGCAAGATACAGCGCATCTTCCAGGGCGCGACGACGCGATCCCGGGATATCATTCGGCGCCAATACGGCACGTCCGGTCACGCGCACCATCTCGGCGGTTGCCGCAACTGGCGCGGTGCTGAAGGTAACAAGACACACAAGCATTACCCAGAGCACGGCCCTGCGACGGGTTGAAGAGCTATGGGGGTGTCTCAGCATTGCGATCACCGCAGCGCCCGCATTATGCGCGTGATCATGTCGCGATCCAGTTCCAGCACCACCTCGTATGTGTCGCGCCCGACCGGGTTGATCCGCACCGTGCGGGCGCCTCGGATCGTTCCATCGACCGCCGCTCGGGACGTGTCGTTCTGCACCAGGGCGTTGATTACCGTCGTCCGGGAATTCAGCTTGAGACCGTGCACCTGCTCGGTGAGATCACGCATCGCATCTATCCGAGCGGCCCGGATCGCCATCAGCCGCCGTTGATTGACATTCTTGGCAGGCTGGGCCGATATGGTCGCATATCCTACCCCGGAGATGCTCGGCACAATCTGCTGGGCTGTTGCGACGTCGGCTCTGTCCAGTGATTCTTCTATCGCCGCTGAATCGCGGACGGCAGCCGGCTGTCCCGCGGCAAAAGGTTTCGTGACTTGTTCCATCATACATCCTGAAAAACTTGCAAACGCGGCAATGGCAACAACAGCCTTGATTGCAGACAAACGAGTAGAGCTTCGCACTGATCTATCCTCCGATCGGTCCATTATTTGAAGTTCTGCATGCACATGCCATGCCATTTCCAACATGCGGGACGCCATAGGCAAAGGAAATGTGAATGGCATGATTTTTGCTTGTTGCACTCAACAACGAGCGCCGTCAGGGCGAGCGCGAGAAGCAGGGCAAGGAACCCCTTGGATGAGTCTGTCAGAATCGACACTGAGCCGCGGCAATATTGGACGGACCCTTACCAGCACGGCGCTGCCGCTCGGCATCCTCATGCTGGTGGCGATGATGGTTCTGCCGCTGCCGGTCTTTTTGCTGGATGTCTTCTTTACACTCAACATTCTGATGGCGCTGCTTATCCTCATGGTCGCGCTACATACATACCGGCCGTTAGATTTTTCGTCATTTCCCAGCCTTCTGCTTGTTGCCACAGTGTTTCGCCTTGCGCTGAATGTGGCGTCGACGCGGATCGTGCTGAGTGAAGGGCACACCGGAACGGCCGCTGCGGGGCAGGTCATCGAAGCGTTCGGCGCCTTTGTGATCGCGGGGAATTTCGTGGTTGGGATTTTCGTGTTCCTCATCCTCGTGATCATCAACCTTGTCGTCATCACCAAAGGCGCAGGGCGGGTTTCAGAGGTATCGGCACGTTTCACGTTGGACGCCATGCCCGGCAAGCAGATGGCGATTGACGCGGATCTGAATGCCGGCGTGCTGACTGCGGAAGAGGCGACCAAACGGCGCGAGGACGTGGCCCGCGAGGCAGATTTCCACGGCGCCATGGATGGTGCATCGAAATTCGTGAAGGGCGATGCGATTGCGGGCATCCTGATCCTTGCCATCAACCTGATCGGCGGCCTGGCAATCGGGACCATGCAGCATGATCTGGCCGTCGGAGACGCTGCGCAGCTTTACGTACTGTTGTCGATCGGAGATGGGCTTGTGGCGCAGATCCCGTCCTTGCTGCTGTCGATCGCTACGGCGATCATCGTAACGCGCGTGTCATCGTCCCAAGATATGGCCGAGCATATCAAAAGCGAAGTCAGCATGTCGCGCGCGTGGTATCCGGTGGCCGGCGTGCTTAGCCTGATCGGCCTTGTGCCCGGCATGCCTACGCTCCTGTTTGTGGGGGTTGCGGCCTTTGCAAGCCTTGCGGGGTTTGTTTTCCGCAAACGGGAACTGCTGGGCGATACCAAGGCCGACGAGGCAGAGCCAACCGACAGCGAAGATGCCGCTTCGGACAACTTGAAGGTGACAGATGTCGCCGACCTGTCAGCCGTGACGCTACAACTTAGCTACCCACTTTTGTCGATGGTCGACAGCGAGGATGGCGGCCCGCTTGCGCGGCGC
>JANSYB010000190.1 GCA_024742655.1 Paracoccaceae bacterium
CGCCGCGCCGCGCGATCCTGACCAACATGCATATCGACATGGACTACCAGACCCTTGTCGAGGAAACGCCCGACCATATCACCCCGGCCTATGACGGCATGGTGATCACCTACCGGGATTAGCGCGCGATGCAGGCGCTGCTGGATGTCATCCTGCCGGTCTTTTTCGTGATCGGCTGCGGGTATCTGGCGGTCTGGCGGGGCTGGTTCTCGCAATCGGGTGTCGACGGGCTGATGAAGTTCACGCAGAATTTCGCCATTCCCTGTCTTCTCTTCACCGCCATCGCCCGGCTCGACCTGGGCCAGAGTTTTGACTGGCGGTTGCTGTTCAGCTTCTATTCCGGGGCGCTGTCGGGCTTCATCCTGGGGCTGGTGGGCGCGCGCATGGTCTTCGGCCGCCCGTGGGAGGATGCGGTCGCCATCGGGTTCTGCTGCCTGTTTTCCAACTCGGTCCTGTTGGGCCTTCCCCTGACAGAGCGGGCCTACGGGGCCAACGCGCTTGAGGCCAATTACGCCATCATCGCGCTGCATTCGCCGTTCTGCTACGGCATCGGCATCTCGGTGATGGAGGTCGTCAAGGCGCAGGGGCAGGCAGGCCCGGCACTGGTGCCACGGGTGCTGAAGGCGATGTTTTCCAACGCGCTGATCATCGGCATCGCGGCGGGTTTCATGGTGAATTTCATGGGCCTCAGCCTGCCGGGGCCGGTCAATGACGGGCTGGATCTGATCGTGCGCGCGGCCCTGCCGGCGGCCCTCTTCGGGCTCGGGGGCGTGCTGGTCAGTTACCGCCCCGAGGGTGATCTGCGGCTGGTGCTCTATATCTGTCTTGTGGCGCTCGTGATCCATCCGCTGATCACGCGCGGGCTTGGCCTTGCGCTGTCGCTACCGGTCGAGGCGACACGCTCGGCGGTGCTGACGGCGGCGATGGCGCCGGGGATCAACACCTATATCTTCGCCAGCATGTATGGCCGCGCGATGCGGGTGGCCGCCACAAGCGTTCTGGTGGCCACGGCACTGTCGATCCTGACGATCTGGGTCTGGCTGGGCCAGCTGCCCTGAGGGCCTCCGCAAATTCCAGACAATTTCTTTGAACCCGACCGTGGCGCGCCGCGACCCATGGGCATGAACTTTGATCGCAAAGGAGATTGACCATGAAACGCATCAACAAGACCTTCTGCGCCCTGATCGTCGGGGCCGGTGTCGCCATGACCGGCCTTGCCGCACCCGGGCCGGCCGGGGCAGAATCCGTGAAACTGCGCACGACACACAAGGCCGCGGGCCAGTCCCACGCCATTGGCGGCATCACGGCAGGGTTTCACCTGAACTGTGCGGCGGGCTTTTCCAAGGCGGGGCAGAAGAAGAACGCCAACGGCTGGACCGACTGGTATGTCTGCACCACACCCGTGATCACCTGCCCGACCCAGTTGCAGGACAACGGGCACAAATCGAGCGTCCACCCGAAGGCGATCGTACAGCAGACCGGGGGCAACCCGGATGGTGGCACGGTGAAATTCCGCATCCAGTACCAGTGCGATTACTCGTGGGTCGCAACCCCGGAGGGCTGACGTCTCGGGCATGGGGTTCGTCCATGCGTGCCGACGATCTGCCCGGCGACCTTCGCGCAAGATCCGCCGGGCCCTTTTCCAGACAAAGCAACATGAAAGGACAGAAAGATGTTCCGCAAATCCTTTACTCCATTGACCAAAGCCGCCGTGATCCTGATTGGAACGGCTGTCTCTGCCGCGGCCCAGCCCAACCTGGTGGCCGATCTCAACACGAAAAACGGCACGGTGACCATTCAGAACATCGGCACGGCCCCGGCCGGCGCGCAGATCGTCTCGGTGAATTGCACGGGCGTCTGCCCGGAACCGGCCGGGGTGATCCCGGCGGCCTACATGAACGCGGCGTTGCCCGGGACCATCAGCTTTACGGTCTCGCCGATGCTGGCCGGGCAGTTTCGCATTCACCACCTCTACTTCTGGAACCAGCTGTTCTTTCCCAAGGGGAGTTCGAACTTTACAACCTGTGCGGATGCATTGCAGCAGGTTGAGGAAAGCAGCGAGTTCGACAATTGCAGCGTCGACCGGATGCGCAGCCCCGGGGCGCAGGTGCGCTTCCGCTCGCCGACCAATGCGCTGAAACTGGCTGAATAAAGGTCATGCGGCTTGTTTTCCTTGACAGAGAGGCGAACAAGCCGCGCAATCGCGACTATTCACGCCTTTTGTTGCAATTACTTTTTGCAAGCATGATTTTTGATTGAGGACGTTGTGGTACCTGTTCGAGCTTCCGGATTAATTCTCCCTTTGAGTGTGTCCTTTGCCCTGGCCCTGGGGATGTCCGTCTCCCGGGCACAGGCCGATGACCTGGGTACGCTCGATCCCGGGCAAACGCTTTCCCTGCCTTTGGATCTGAACGCCCTGGAGGGCGAAATCGCCATCGAGATCGGCGCACTCGATGTCACCGAATTCGCGCAGATCGTGGAGGGTGGCATCGTCATCGCACTTGGCGGTCTGGTCGATGCGGGCAGCCACGAGGTGACCGTCTACCTGTTCCAGGGCGATGCGGTCGAGATCATCGAGACCTTCAGTTTCACCCTCGGGTCCGGCGCCGTGCCGGGGGTGTCCGACCTTTCGGACGGATGGTCGGTGGAGGTGGAGGCCACGCATGAGGCCGACCTGCGTCGCCTGAATTCCCAGACGCAACTCGAGGGGTCGAGCAGCGGGCAGATCCGCGTGACGAACGGGGCGGGCACGGTCACCGGTTATCTCGGCTACCTGACCAGCACGCGCCGCGACCAGCAGATCGACCGAAAACCGTTCAATTTTACCGACTACGCGCTCAGCTACGAAGAAACCCGTGGTGGCACGACCGTCAACGCCACCATGGGCCATCAGGCGCTCAGCTTTGACAGGGTTCTGGTGGACGGCATCAATCGGCGGGGACTTTCGTTTTCGGTGGCGCGCACGGATGAGCGGCTGCGAATGGATGTTTTCGCCCTGCGATCGCAGGATGCGTTGGGGGCCGCAAACTTCACCGGGCTGGAGGATCCACAGGACCAGATGTTCGGCGGGCGCCTGGCCTTTCGGCCCATGTCCTCCAACGATCTGACGGTCACGGTGCAGAGCTATTCCGGCGCGGGAACGCGGTTCGGCGAAACGGTGTCCGGATCGGGCAACGGGGTATCCATTGGTCTGGACGGCACCGCGCGGGACGGCAGGTTGCGCTATGGCGCACATCTTGGCGTCACCCGGTGGGATGAGGATTCGAAAGGGCCCTTGGCGCCGACCACGGGCGAGGCGACATGGCTCTATGCCGACTATGACGTGATGAGCCCGGCAGCCTCTGCATCAGGTCGTCAGCTGACCTTCGGCATGGCCTACGAGGCCGTGGATGCCGATTTCTTCAGCCTTGCCAACCCCAGCCTGCCTGCCGGCAACGAGACTTGGCGACTGACGGCCGATTACAGTACCGATCGGCTTTGGCTCGGCCTGCTGGCCGAAACGCGCGAGACGAATTTCGGCGGCGACCCGGCGCTGGAACGCGACCGGCTCAATTATATCGCCCTCGATGGCACCTATGACCTGCAGGCTGGCCGGTTGTTCAGCACCCGGACCCTGCGCTTCGGGGCCAGCATCGACTGGCAGGAGCGCCTTCTGACGCCACCCGCCGCGATTGCACCACAGGATTTCTACGCCCGCACGGCCTATGCCGGGCTGGATCTGGGCAATGACAAGACGACATGGTCCCTCGGCTATACCATTGATGATCTCAATGACCTGAGCGCCTTTGACGAGGATGAACTCAGTCACCTGTTCAGCGCCAATGTCACCTGGCGCCCGACATCGGAGACGACCCTGACCGGGTATCTCGGCTCGACCTATTTCGACGGTGGGTTCGAGGATTGGTGGACCCACGAGGCCCGTTTCACGCTGGATCATGAAACCCGGTCGGACTGGTCTCTGGGCCTTGAACTGGCGTTGACGCAGTCGGACGATCCGCTGGCCGAGGAGGGTGGATTCCTGCAACTCGAGGCCGCCCGCCCGGTGGGCCGAAATGCCGAAATGGTTGTGTACGGATCCTGGGGGGACGGGCCTTATGCGCTGGAAAGTGCCACATCGCACGACGCGGTGATTGGCATTCTGTTCCAGGCCAGCACAAAGTATCCCGGATAGGAGGCGGTGATGCGTGGATGTCTTGCATTGATTGCGCTGGTGACACTCTGGGCCGGCATGGCCGCGGCGCAGGGCGTGATCGGCAGCGTGACGGCGCAACCCGCGTCGATCCGCATCAACGCCGATGGCGCCACCACGGTACGGGTGCGCTGGCGGGTGGAACTGGTCTCCGCCGTCGCCAGTTCCGGTCCAGTCGCCTCGGCCAGTGGCGCGATCGGGGCTGGGCCGGCACCGGGCGGCCCGCTGTCGCGGGTGGTGCGCCACCCGGGCGGTGGGTCGATCTTTGTCACGCTGGTCGAAAGCCTTTATCTTGATCGCACCACCGCGCGCCTGATCGCGCAGACCGGCACGAGTACCTACAACCGGGTCTTCACGACCCCCGGCAGTACCTTTCCCGCCTCCGTGCGGCTGCAAACCTCGTCGGGCGGCGCCTTGTCGCTGCGCTATCTCGACCTGGGGTTCGATGATGGCAACCGCTACCGCGTCGTGCAGGAGGGGGATGCGCTCAGCGCGCGTCTGACCCTGACGACGTCGGGGCGTGGCCTCTTCTCGGGCCGGTGGGAGGTGGCGGGTCCGGTGGTGGCGGGTGCGTTTCGGCCGTTGGCGCGCGTCAATCGCCGCCTTGCCGGGGCGCGACGCACGATCCTTGAAAGTCCGGCCCTGCCAACGGACCGGCCCGGTCTTTACCGTGTACGGTTCGTCTCCGATGACGTGGTCCCGGGCCAAAGCCGTGCGCCGTTGCCGGAACTCACATATTCGGTTGTCGGGCAGGAGGGCGATGACATCCCGCAAACGGGTGTTCGGCTGAATTCACCACAACCGGGTGACGATTTTGGCCGGGCGACGCGCTTCGCATGGCAACCCGTCAATGGGGCCACACGCTATCGGCTTGAATTTTCCACCTCGGGGCGCGCCGGGTTCGACACCGACATGCTGGCCGCGGTCGCGGTCGCCGGCACCTCGGCCCGACTGAAACCCAACACGCTTATGCGGCTTGACGGCAGCGCCAGCCTTTATTGGCGCGTGATCGCGCTGGACCCGGGCGGCGCGCAAATCGCAGCCTCACCCCTGCGGCGCCTGCGATAGCTGTGCCCGAGGAGACCGTATGACAAACGCAGACCTCTCCGATCTTCTGTCCCGCATGGCCGGGGGCGACAAGGCCGCCTTCGGCGCGTTCTACAGGGCTCTGGAAAAGCCCGTTTTCAGATTCATCGTGTCGAAATTGAACGATCCGTTCGAGGCGGCCGACATACAGCATGACGTCTTCATGGACATCTGGCGCTCCGCGGGGCGCTTCGAGGGCCGGTCGGCGGTCAAGACATGGGTATTCGGAATAGCATACAGGAAAACGATGGATCATTTTCGCAAACACGGGCGCGTCGACCTCACCGACGACATCGGCGACAGCGCCGATGACAGCCCCGACGCGGTGGCCTGCATCGCCGCGACACAA
>JANSYB010000458.1 GCA_024742655.1 Paracoccaceae bacterium
ATAGCGGATTTCGTCCGTGGCCACGGTGTCGTTCTCGTTCACGATGGGCACCGCGCCAAGCGCCAGCAATTGCTCCAGCGTGGCGCGGGAATTCAGGTAACGGCGCCGGTCGCTGCTGTCCTCCAGCGTGACAAGAACCTGGGCCGCGATAAGGCCATGGGCGGCCAGTGCCTCGGCATAGGCGCGGGCAAGCTCGATCTGGCCCACGGCCGCCGCGGCCTGCGATTGCTCCAGTGACAGTTCGCTCGCCGGCAGGCCCAGCATTCCCCGCCCAAGCGCGATGGAGCCAGATGAAACAAGGATCACATCCGTGCCGCGCCCCCGCAGGCGCGCGACATCCTCGGCCAGGGCCCGCAGCCATGCGGCGCGCAACGCGCCCGTGCCCCGATCCACCAGCAGGGCCGAGCCGATCTTGATAACCAGCCGCTTCGCTGCGCTCAGGGTTGCCACGGGTCCGGCTCTTCGTTGGCCGCGCGTTCGCGCAGGCGCCCCTCATCGATCTGGGCCCTCAGCGCGCGCAGCACCTCGGTCACGCCCTCGCCCGTGACACCGGACATCTGCATGACGGGCCCGCCGCAGGCCGCCTGCAACTCGTCGCGCAGAAAGGCGCGTTCCTCGGCATCCAGCGTGTCGATCTTGTTCAGGACCGTGACGCGCGGCTTTTCGGCCAGACCGCCGCCATAGGCCTCAAGTTCGTGGATGATCGTCTCGTAATCCTTGACCAGATCGCCCGAGGTGCCATCGACAAGATGCAGCAGCACCGCGCAGCGCTCCACGTGGCCGAGGAACAGATCGCCGATGCCACGCCCCTCATGCGCGCCCTCGATCAGGCCGGGAATGTCGGCCACGACGAATTCCACCCCGTCCACGCCGACGACGCCCAGGTTGGGATGCAGCGTGGTGAACGGGTAATCGGCGATCTTGGGCCGGGCGTTGGAGGTGGCGGCCAGAAAGGTGGATTTGCCCGCGTTCGGCATGCCCAGAAGGCCCACATCGGCAATCAGCTTCAGCCGCAGCCACAGCGTGCGCTCCACCCCCTCCTGCCCGGGGTTGGCGCGGCGCGGGGCCTGATTGGTCGAGGTCTTGAAATGCAGGTTGCCCCAGCCGCCATTGCCGCCCCTGGCTAGCAGCACGCGCTCCCCCACCTGGGTGAGATCCGCGATCACCGTTTCCTGATCCTCGTCGAGGATCTCGGTGCCCACCGGCACGCGCAGCACGATATCCTTGCCATCCGCACCGGTGCGCTGCTTGCCCATGCCGGGCCGGCCATTGTCGGCAAAGAAATGCTGCTGGTAACGGAAATCGATCAGCGTGTTCAGACCGTCCACCACCTCGGCCCAGACCGAGCCCCCGGTGCCGCCATCGCCGCCATCGGGGCCGCCATATTCGATATACTTTTCCCGGCGGAAGCTGATGCATCCGTTCCCGCCCGAACCGGAGCGGATATAGACCTTTGCGAGATCGAGAAATTTCATGTCGTCTCCTTACGCAAAGGCCGCGGCCCGCTCAATCCAGTTTCTTCGAATAGGTCCAGGTGGCAACCTTGGCGTTGCGCGCCACCGAGAAGTTTTCTGCGTCGCCCAGATAGGCAAAGCCGCAATTGGTCAACACCCGGGCCGAGGCGGCGTTGTCCTGAAACACGCTGGCAAAGATCATGCGCGCCTCGTGCGGATTGGCCGCCACCAGCGCCTCGACCGCCGCCGAGGCCAGCCCGGTGTTCCAGAAGGCCGGCGCCACCCAGTAACCGATCTCGGATTGATCGCGGTCCATCCGCTCAAGGCTGATGAGCCCCATCAGTTCGGCACCGCCCTCGCGCGTGGCATCCATCACCCAGACATCCTCGGGATGTTCGCTGCCAATCGCCCGTGCCACGAACGCCTCGGAGGCACCCGGCGGCAAGGGGTGCGGGATCGAGGTCGTGTTGCGCGCCACGCGCTCATCACCCGCGTAATGCGCGATCAGGCCCGCATCGGACGCCCTGACCGGGCGCAGATCGAACGCGCCGGCCGCGATCACGGGCAGCTTGACGACAGGGGCCAGTTTCATGCGCTTTCTCCTCCAAAAAGCACCAGAAGGACCGAGGCGACGGTCAGCGCCGCCAATGTCCGCATCAGGTAGGGTTCCGCCGGCGTGCCCGCAACGCTGCGCGCGATCCGGTCGCCCGCAAAGGTCCAGACCGGGTGCAGAACGATCTGCAGCCCCAGAAGGCAGATGGCGATCGTTGCTGTGGCCTGCAAGGCCGGCGTGCCCGGTGCGACAAAGGCGGTGAACCCCGTCACGATCATCGCCCAGGCCTTGGGATTGAGCGGATGCACCGCCAGCCCCGCGAAAAATCCCGGTGCGGCCTGTTGCGCCTCGGGCGCACCAAGGCGCAGGTTGGCCACCTTCCAGGCCAGCCAGCAGATATAGGCCACGCAGGCCCATTTCAGCGCCGTGAACACGCCCGGGGCCGCCGTGGCCAGCTCCATCAGGCCAAAGCCCACCGGCCAGATGACCAGCTGCTTGCCAAGCGCCACACCGGCCACGAAGGGCAAGGCCGCGCGAAACCCGTAGCGCGCGCCCGTGGCCATCAATGCCATATTGGCCGGCCCGGGTGTGCCCACCTGGCTTGCGCCGAAGACCAGAAAACTTGTCACGGCAACGCTCATGCGTGTGCCTCCGCGAAAAAGAAAAGGGACCGGCGGTTCCGCCGATCCCCCTGAATGTCATGCCCTGAAGGTTCGGCTTACTCGGCGGCCTCCGCCACCGGGAGAACCGAAATAAAGGTGCGGCCCTTGAGGCCCTTGTGGAACTTCACGGCGCCTTCGGCCATGGCAAAGAGCGTATGATCCTTGCCCTGCCCCACGCCGTCACCCGGCCAGAACTTGTTGCCGCGCTGACGCACGAGGATGTTGCCCGGGATCACGGCCTCGCCGCCGTATTTCTTGACGCCAAGGCGACGACCGGCAGAGTCGCGCCCGTTCCGGGATGAACCGCCTGCTTTCTTGTGTGCCATCTTGTCTCTCCTTAGCCTTTAGCCAGTTCTTTGGCCTGTTCGATCCAGCCTTCGCGCTCGATCCGGCCTTTGAACGACAGTTTCTCGTCCATCGCGGCCACGTCCTCTTCGGTCCAGGC
>JANSYB010000181.1 GCA_024742655.1 Paracoccaceae bacterium
ACGCCCCCGGTGGTGGGATGTGTCAGCACGACGATATAGGGCAGGCCCGCCTCCTTGAGCATCTGCACGGCGACGGTGGTGCGCGGCATCTGCATCAGGCTCAGGATACCCTCCTGCATGCGGGCCCCGCCCGCGGCCGAGAACAGGATCAGCGGACGCTTGAGCTTCACCGCCTCTTCGGCGGCGGCAATGATGGCATTGCCCACATACATGCCCATGGACCCGCCCATGAACGAGAAATCCTGCGCGGCCGCCACGATAGGCGTGCGGCCGATTTCACCCGTGGCCACCAGCATCGCCTCTTTCTCGCCCGTGGCCTTCTGTGCGGCCTTCATGCGGTCGGGATACTTCTTCTGATCGCGAAATTGCAACGGATCCGCCGTCGGGGCGGGCACCTCGATCTCGGCGAAGATGCCACCGTCGAACAGCGCGGCGAACCGGTCACGCGGATAAAGCGCCATGTGGTGCCCGCAGGAGGTACAGACGTTCAGATTGTCCTTGAGCTCGCGATGAAACAGCATCGTGCCGCATTCATCGCATTTGGACCACAGGTTCTCGGGCACCTCGCGGCGCGAGAAGATCGAGTTGATGCGCGGGCGCACATAGTTGGTGATCCAGTTCATTGGCGGTCAGCCCCCGATACGTTTGCCGCTCCGAGATAATGGGCCGCGCGGCGAATTGCAATCAGCGGCGCAAGGCCAGCCGCGCCGTCAGCCAGCCGCAAAACAGCGTCATCAGGTCAACCGGGGCCCAGGCCCAAAGCGCCGAGGCGTCATTGAGGCCGAAGGGAAAGGTAAACAGCGCCAGCCCGTCGAAATTGTCCTGTGGCGCGGCCAGCAGGATGGCCACGACGTTGTTCATGAAGTGCAGCGCAATGGCCGGTCCCAGGGTGCCGGAGCGCGCGGTCAGGTCCGCGGCCGCGACGCCGAACGCCACGGCCCAGCCCACCACGAGCCACGCGTTGTCCCCCTGCATCAGGCTGTCATGGTGCAGCAATCCGAACAGGACCGAGGGCACCAGCAGCCAAATCAGTGGTTTTTTGAAATACGCGGCCAGCTGCGATTGCAGATATCCGCGAAACACCAATTCCTCGGCACTGGTCTGTATCAGAACCGCGGGTAGGGCAAGCGGCAGGTAGGCAAGCCAGATCACCGGCGCAAGGTGCAGTTGCGGGACCAGGCCCGGCGGCGACGGGACCAGCACGGAAATCGCCAGATGCAACCCTAGCAGATAAAGACAAACCCGCCGGAATTGCGCCATGGCGCGGGGTATCGGGCCAACCAGGCTTGCCAGGCTGCGTGCGTGCACCTGCCGCACCGCGATGCCAAGGGCCACGACGATCAGGATGAACAGGTAAAGATTGATCAAGACGCTGACGGGCGTGGTGCCCACCTCCAGCGTTTCGTTGAACCCCTCCCGTGCCGGGGGCGCCACAAACGCGCCCAGGACAAAGGAAAAGACATAGGTGAACAGGAAAAACAGCAGCAGCGTCAACGACAGACCCGCCATCAGGCGAACAGGTTCCGAACTCGACCGGGCCGGTGCGACGAGGGTCTCGTGGGCTTCATACCGCATGACGTCACGCTAAAGCGTTTTGCGGCAAAGCTGAACCATTGGTTTGTGCCGTGGACCTGTGCGCCCCGAGGGGCGGAACATGAAAAAACCCGGGCGCGAACGCCCGGGCCAGTCGTGCAAGGGATAACCCGGAAGGAGGGATTACCCTTTGGAGAATTCGGGATAGGCTTCCATCCCCAGTTCCGACATGTCGAGGCCGTTGATCTCGTCTTCTTCGCTGACGCGAATGCCCATGACGGCCTTGAGGATGAACCAGACGATCAGGGACAACACGAAGGTTGCACCGATGATCCCGACCATACCCAGGATTTGCGTGCCGACGGCGGCTTCACCGTAGAAGATGACGGCGAAGGTGCCCCAGATGCCGGCAAAGCCGTGAACCGGGATCGCACCGACAACATCGTCGATTTTCAGCTTGTCGAGCAGTGGAACGGTCAGCACGACGATCACACCACCGATCGCACCGATCCACAGCGCACCGAACAGAGTCGGGGCAAGAGGTTCGGCCGTGATCGAGACCAGACCGGCCAGAGCGCCGTTCAGGATCATGGTGAGGTCAGGCTTCTTGTAGAGGATCTGGGTCAGGATCAACGCAGCCACGGCACCCGAAGCGGCCGCCATATTCGTGTTGGAGAAGATCCGCGACACGTCGGCGACATCGCCCACAGAGCCCATGGCCAGCTGCGAACCGCCGTTGAAGCCGAACCAGCCCAGCCACAGGATGAACATACCCAGAGTGGCCATCGGCAGGTTGGAGCCGGGCATCGGAACGACTTTGCCGTCCTTGTACTTGCCGATCCGGGGGCCAAGCACGATCGCACCGGCAAGGGCCGCTGCAGCACCACAGGCGTGCACCACGGTCGAGCCGGCGAAGTCCGAGAAGCCGGCTTCGGACAGCCAGCCGCCGCCCCACTGCCAGGAGGCTGTCAGCGGGTAGATAAAGCCGGTCAGGATGGCCGCGAAGATCAGGAAGGGCCACAGCTTGATCCGCTCTGCCAAGGCACCGGACACGATCGACGCGGTGGCCGCGCAGAACATCAGCTGGAAGATGTAGTCAGACCCGGTCGAGGCATAGCCCGCATCGTCCGCATCCGCCAGGGTCACGCCCACAGCCTCGAGCACGCCAACCGACGGGAAGAGCGCCGAGAACCAGCCCTCAATCGCCCAGTCACCCAGCGGGTACATCAGGTTGTAGCCGATGAGCCAGTACATGATCGCCGCAATCGAAAAGAGTGCGACGTTCTTGGTCATCTGCATGGTTGCGTTCTTGGAGCGCACCAGGCCGCCTTCGAGCATGGCAAAGCCGGCCGCCATGAAGAACACGAGAAAGCCGCCGATCAGGAACAGAAGCGAGTTCATGATCCAGACAAATTCGTCGGCAGCGACGGTCGCGGCGGCCTCTTCGGCCTCTTGCGCAAAACCCATCACCGGGGCGGCTGCCGCGGCGATTAGGGTTGTCATAAGGAGTTTCTTGTTCATCGAATGTAGTCCTTGTCCTGTCCGCCTTAGAGCGCGTCTTCGTTGGTTTCGCCGGTGCGCACGCGCATGGCCTGTTGCAGGTCGACAACGAAGATCTTGCCGTCGCCGATCTTGCCCGTGCGGGCCGTGCTGGCGATGGTTTCGATCACCTGGTCGGCCATGGATGCTGATACGGCGATTTCCAGTTTGATTTTCGGAACGAAGTTCACGGCGTATTCGGCGCCACGATAGATTTCCGTGTGACCCGACTGAGAGCCGAAGCCCTTGATCTCGGTCACCATCATGCCGCGTACGCCGATCCCGGTCAGCGCCTCGCGGACATCTTCAAGCTTGAAGGGCTTGATGGTTGCTATGATGAGTTTCACGTATGTCCCTTTCGGTTTGCTGTCAGGGTGTCTTTGCACCTGCAGCAAACGCGGTAAGGGCAGGGAACTTGAAGACGCTAAGACGAGTCTGCGCCCCACTTTTTGGGTAAAAATGCACAAAATATGCGCAATAATGAGTAAATGCACAAAAATTAGACTTTTAATAAAGGTTGGACTGCGAATCTTTGGGGGCTCTACAATCCACGAGCGAAGCTATAAACTGTCAAGAAAACGAGGCTTCCGAGCAGGACGGATATGGCAGATTCCCGGCGAAAAACGCCGCGGCTTGCGGGGGAAAAGCGCGTGAGCAAACCGGCGAAAAAGCCGGTCAAAGCGCGCACCAAACCCACCCGCGCCAAGCGCAGGACAAAGACCCGCGCGCCACGTGGTGGCGGCGGTGGCGGCCCCTTGGGCCTCTTGCGCCGTCTGGTCGGTTGGATCCTGCGGCTGATCTGGAAGGTCACATCTCGCGTGGTCGCGATCGTTCTGCTGATCATGCTGCTTGCGGTTGGATACGTCTATACGACCCTGCCCGATGTGCAGGCCCTTCTGGATGGGCGTGCGCGCGGCTCGGTCACGCTGCTGGATCGCGACAGCGACGTCTTCGGGTGGCGCGGCGATCAGTTCGGCGGTGTCGTGACGGCCGAAACGGTCAGCCCGCACCTGAAAAACGCGGTGGTCGCCACCGAGGATAAACGCTTCTACCGGCATTTCGGCCTCAGCCCGCGTGGCATTGCCAGCGCCATTCGCATCAACCTGAGCGAGGGGCGCGGGCCGCTGTCGGGCCATGGCGGCTCGACGATCACGCAGCAGACGGCGAAACTGCTGTGTCTCGGGGTCGAGTATGACAAGACCCAATGGGAAAACGAGGCGGAATATGTGCGGGATTGCCGCCGCGGGTCACTGTCGCGCAAGATCAAGGAGGCGGTCTATGCGCTGGCGATGGAGGCCAAGTACACAAAGAACGAAATCCTGTCGATCTACCTCAACCGTGCCTACATGGGCAGTGGCGCCTACGGGGCCGAGGCCGCATCGCAGCGCTATTTCGGCAAGCACGCCGCCGAGCTGAACGCACCCGAAGGCGCCATGCTGGCCGGCCTGCTGACGGCGCCGACGCGTCTGGCACCCACATCCAGCCTGGAACGCTCGCAGGATCGCGCGGCCACGATTCTGCGCCTGATGAACGACCAGGGCTATCTCAGCGACGAGGATACCGCCGTGGCGCAGGCCAATCCCGCGACCCTGTCCGAGGCCGCGGAACGGCAGGCCGGCGGCTATTTCGCGGACTGGGTGATGGATTCCGGGCCCGAGTTCTTTACCCGCGACACCACCGAGGACGTGATCATCCGGACAACTCTGGATCAACGCATGCAGCGTGCGGCCGAAGAGGCGCTGCAATACGTGTTCGAGAACAAGGTGCGCGACGGCTCCAAGGCGCAGGCGGCGATCGTGGTCATGTCTGCCGACGGGGCCGTGCGCGCCATGGTCGGCGGGCGCAAGACCAAGGTGACCGGGGCGTTCAACCGTGCCACGATGGCACGTCGCCAGACCGGATCGGCGTTCAAGCCGTTCGTTTTCGCCACGGCGCTTGAACTGGGCTACACCCATGATGCCGTGGTGGTCGATGAGCCCTATTGCCTCGACATCCCCGGGTCGGGCCGGTGGTGCCCCGAGAACTATACCAAGAAACACTACGGTCGCGTGACCCTGACGGAGGCGCTGCGCCAGTCGCTGAACATTCCGGCGGTCAAGGTGTCGGAAAGCGTCGGGCGCGACCTGGTGCGCAAGGTGGCCAGCGATTTCGGCATCGAAAGCGATCTGGCCGACGGGCCTGCCCTTGCGCTTGGCGCCTCGGAGAGCACGCTTCTGGAAATGACGGGTGCCTATGCCGGTATCCTGAACGGCGGCTCGTCCGTGACGCCCTATGGTCTGGTCGAGCTGAAGCTGCTGGGCGACGCCGAGCCCCTGATGGGCACGGCGGGTGGCATCGGTGAGCGCGTGATCCGCGAAGAAGCCGCCCGCGAGCTGACCTGGATGATGTACAATGTTGTGCAGAACGGCACCGGGCAGCGCGCCAAGCTGTCCGATCGCGAGGCCGCCGGCAAAACCGGCACGACGCAGGCGGCGCGGGATGCCTGGTTTCTGGGCTTCACGGCCGATTATGTGGCCGGGGTCTGGATGGGCTATGACGACAACACGCCCCTGACCGGCGTCACCGGGGGTGGCCTGCCGGCCGAAATCTGGCACGAAACGATGGTGCGGGTGAACGACGGTCTGCCGGCCAACCCTCTGCCCATGATCCGCCCCAAGCCCAAGCCCAAGGCACAGCCCGTGCCGCAACG
>JANSYB010000356.1 GCA_024742655.1 Paracoccaceae bacterium
CAAGGGCGGCAAGAAGGCCCGCCGCAAACATATCCGCGACACCGTGCGCGACATGCAGACCGAGATGGGCGAACAGAAAAACCGCCTCTTTCTTGTGGGCGGATCGTGGCGCGCCATCGCCCGGATCGACATGGAGCGGCGTGGCTACCCGCTGCATGTTCTGCACGAATACCGTATGACCCCCAAGGCCGTGCGCGACACCGCCAAGTATATCGACAAGTCCGACCTCGATGATCTGCGCCAGCGTGCCGGTGTCTCTTCGGCCCGGATGGAGCTGGTCCCCCACGCGATCGAGGTGCTGCGCGAGGTGGTCAAGACCTTTCATCCCCGCGACATCGCGATTTCAAGCTACGGGATCCGCGAGGGGCTGCTTTACGAGCAGATGCCCCAGCAACTGCGCGACTGTGATCCGCTGATCGAGGCATGCCGCTTTGCCGAGGCCAAGGATGCCCGCCTGCCCGGCTATGGCCGTCTGGTCTATGATTTCATCCGGCCGCTTTTCAACGGGGCCCGACCAGACCGCCTGCGCATCATCAAGGCGGCCTGCCTGCTGCATGATGTCAGCTGGCGCGCGCATCCCGATTACCGCGCCGAGGATTGCTTCGACAACGCCACGCGGGCCAATCTTGGCGGGTTGAAACATTCCGAGCGGGTGTTCCTGGGGCTGGCCCTGCTGCACCGCTATTCCAACAGGCGCGAGGGGTCGCGCTTCGAGGATCTGAACGCGCTCGTCACCGAACGCGACGAGCACGAGGCCGAGGTGCTGGGCAAGGCGATGCGCTTTGCCGCGATGTTCTGGCTGCGCAAGGATGCCAAGCTGGGCGAGCTGCGCTGGCGGCCGCGCAAGAAACAGCTGGACCTGCGCCTCTCGCCCGAGGCCGTCCCGTTGTTCGGAGAGGTGGCCGAAGCGCGCTTTCGGTCGCTGGCCACATCTATGGACAGCGAACCGAACATCATCCTGCCGCGCTGAGCAGGCGATCAGATCTCGATATCGTCACCCTCGTTCTGCTGCTCGATCTCGTCGGGGGTCTTGCGGCGGATGATGATATCGCCGTTGGGCAGCATTTCGGGCGGATGATACAGGCTGAGATCCTCGATCTGGCCCAACAGCTCGGCAAAGGCGGGGCCCATCTCATCGACGAAGCGGCGCAGCGCGGGCTGCATTTCCTCAGCCATGCCGCGCAGATCGTCCAGCGCGGGCTCCATCTCGCGCATGATGCCCTCCATGAACATCTGCGCGCCCCGCTCCATCAGCGACAGCCCGTTGTCGCCCTCACCCTCTTCCTGCGCGGTGGCAGGCAGGGCAAGGCAAATGGCAGTGGAGGCGATCAAAAGGCTCTGTTTCATGCCCTCAATATAGACCCTTTGCATCACGATTTTAAGTCACAGATCGATATCCATCGTCACCGGGAAATGATCGGAGGCGGTAATCAGCGCATTGCGCAATTCGGGCACCCGCCAGCATCCGGGGTCATCGAACGGATGCCAGATGCGCCAGGCCGGCCCGCGCGCGGCCAGGTCAGGCGACACCATGATGTAATCCAGAAGCGCCTGAAGATACCGTTTTTCCTGGGAAATATAGAACCGCGCGGTGGTGTTCATCGCGCCGATCCGCCGCGTCAACGCCCGCCGCGCATGCGGGTCGAACAGCGACAGCGCCCCATCCTTGCCCTCGCCCATGACGATCTCGACCGAGGAGCGGCCGAACAGGTGCTCGTACTCGTCCAGGCCGGGGCCGTCATTGAGATCGCCCAGCACGATCAGCGGGTCGCCCGCGCTCAGATGCTCCTCCACCCGGCGGCGCAGCCATACCGCCTGCGCCTGCTGCTTGCGGCGGTTTGAAATGGCCATGCGCATGATCTCGTCGCGGTTGCGCGCGCCATGCGGGGCCTTGGATTTCAGATGCGCGCCGATCATGCGGAACCGATAGCCTCCGGTCATCCGCGCCTCGATCTCGAAGGGCGGTTTCGAAAACTCCACGAGGTCCTCGGTCGCGTCGATATCAAGGTCGATCCGAAACACCCCGTCAAAGCGCGGTGCATCGGGCGATCCCTTGCGCCCTGTCGCCTCGCCCCGCGGGTCATGGCGGCAGGTCAGAACATCCGGGTCATAAAGCAGCGCGATTTCCTGCTGGGTATTGTTCTCGAACCCGACCACCGCCTTGCGCGCCCGCAGGCCCATGACCTGCGCAAAGTTTTCCAGCGCGGGCACCGTCGCGCGCCGGCCATTGTGATCGGGCGCCTCGATGACCATCACCGCATCGGCATCAAGCGCGGTGAACACGATCCCCAAGGCCGCGATCTGGTCGCCGCGCGTCACATCGTGACGGCCAGACCACTCCGGGTCATCCAGAAGGTTGCCCGCGTCATCGAACAGGTTGTTGAACCATTCGACATTGTATGTCGCGATCCGCATCTCACCCCCTCTGGCTGATCTCTTCCCAGGCGCGGTTGATATCCACCATCCGCTTTTCGGCCAGCTTGATCGCCTCCTTGGGCACGCCCCGCGCGATCATCCGGTCGGGGTGGTTCTCGCGCACCATCCGGCGCCAGACCTTGCGGATCTCGTCCATCGGTGCATCCGGGCTGACCCCCAGAACGGCATAGGGATCCGGCTTGGCATCGGGCACGAAGCGGCTGCGCAGCGCGGCAAAGCTTTGCTCCGACAGGCCGAAAATTTCCGCCACCCGCTCAAGGAAGGTATCTTCGTTGGGGTGATAGACCCCGTCGGCCACCGCGATGTGAAAAAGCCCCTCCATCAGGTCGCACAGCGTGTCGTTCTGATCGCCAAACATGGCCTTGATACGCTTGGCATAGTCTTCGAAGCCCGCCACGTCCTGCCGGGCCAGGTTGAACACCCGCGCCGCGCCCGCCTCGTCATCGCGCGCGATCTGGAACACCTCGCGGAACGCCGTCACCTCGTCGCGCGTGACCTGCCCGTCGGCCTTGGCCATCTTCGCGCCAAGTGCGATCACCGCGATGGCAAAGGCCACGCTGCGTTCGGGCGGGGTGCGCAGCTTCTCGAACACCGACGCCAGGCTTTCGCCACTGGTCAGCGCCGACAACGCCTCGGATATGCGGTTCCAGATCGACATGGCTGAACCCTAAAGGGTTTCGCGGCAAAGCTGAATTCCCGATTTTGGCGCACCCGACCTGTCGCCTGCAGATCAGCGACGGCTCACAGGTGTTTTTGCAACAGGACCAGGTCGATCCAGCGCCCGAACTTGCGCCCCACCTCCGGCAGCACCGCCACCCGGGCAAAGCCGATCGCCTCGTGAAACGCCACCCCGCTGGGATTCTCGGCACTGACCCCGGCGAACATCGTGTGCACCCCGGCGGCCCGCGCGTGATCCTCGATCGCCGCCATCAGCGCCCTTC
Source organism: Paracoccaceae bacterium (assembly GCA_024742655.1). Taxonomy (GTDB): domain Bacteria; phylum Pseudomonadota; class Alphaproteobacteria; order Rhodobacterales; family Rhodobacteraceae; genus Roseovarius. Next base: position 3,378 of record JANSYB010000356.1, read on the forward strand.
CCGCCCCGCGCCCGCGCAGCTCGGGGTGCAACAGGATGCTGTGCTCCATCGTGTGGCCATAGCCCAGCCCGCCCCGAAACTGGAAATAGGTGGCGAAGCCGATGACCTCGCCCTCCGCCTCGGCAACGACAAACGCCTTGCCCCCGGCCTGGCGCGCCGCGATCATCTCGGCGATCTCGCCGGGCGTTTTATCGACCGGGTTGAAGGTCACGGTCGTGCGCTGAATGTAATGGTTCCAGATCTGCGCCAGTGCGGCGGCGTCCCCGGACCGGCCCGGCCGGACGATCATTCCAGCCAGCGCCGCCCCTGCGGCGTATCGAACGCGACCCGCAAGGCCGACGGCCCGGGCATGAACCGCACACGCGCATCCGTGATCTGCCCCGACAGGTCCGCCTGCAATGCCCGGGCCTCGGGGTGATGAACCTCAAGTTCGGTCAGCCGGCAGCCAGACGGCGCCAGCCGCGTCGCGGGATGCGTATCGCATTGCCATTCGATCACCGCCGGAAACCGGTTGTCCCGCGGCAGGATCCC
>JANSYB010000722.1 GCA_024742655.1 Paracoccaceae bacterium
AACCGCATCATGCAGGCGACCTATGATTTCGCCGAGCCGGGGGTTATTTTCATCGACCGGATCAATGCCGCCAACAACCTGAACTATTGCGAGACGATCAGCGCCACCAATCCTTGCGGCGAACAGCCCCTGCCGCCCTATGGCGCGTGCCTGTTGGGGTCGATCAACCTCGCGCGGCTGGTCAGTGGCCCGTTCGGCGATGACGCCGACCTTGACGAGGGCGCGCTGAACGAACTGGTCGCCACCGCCGTGCGGATGATGGACAACGTCGTGGATGTCTCGAACTTCCCACTCGAACAGCAGGCACAGGAGGCTCAGGCCAAGCGCCGCATCGGGCTTGGCGTGACGGGGCTTGCGGATGCATTGCTGATGTGCGGACTGCGCTACGGCAGCGACGAGGCGGCGCTGAAAACCTCGCATTGGCTGCATGCGATCGCCAAGGCGGCCTATCTGGCCAGTGTCGATCTGGCCAAGGAAAAAGGCGCGTTCCCGCTGTTCGACAGCGATGCGTTCCTTGCCAGTGGCAACATGCAGCACATGGACGAAGAGGTGCGCGAAGCGGTGGCCGAACATGGCATCCGCAACGCCTTGCTGACCTCGATCGCACCCACCGGCACGATCAGCCTTTACGCCGGGAACGTCAGTTCCGGGATCGAGCCGGTCTTTGCCTACACCTACACCCGGAAGGTTCTGCAAAAGGATGGCAGCCGCACCGAGGAAGAGGTGGTTGATTACGCCGTGCAGATGTGGCGCGAAAAATTCGGCGATGCCGAGTTGCCCGACCATTTCGTCAACGCCCAGACGCTGGAGCCGCAGGCGCATGTCAAGATGCAGGCCGCCGCGCAGCGATGGGTGGATTCCAGCATTTCCAAGACGATCAACGTGCCCGCCGATATCGGCTTCGAGGCGTTCAAGGATGTCTACATGCAGGCCTGGGATCTGGGCTGCAAGGGCTGCACCACGTACCGCCCCAATGACATCACCGGCAGCGTGCTGAGCGTTTCGGAATCCGAGGACAAGGTGCCGGGCGAGGGCAGTGCGCAGACAGATGGGGGCGAGGTCGTCTACATGTCCGAGCCGCTCGACCGGCCGACCGAGCTTGAGGGCGCGACCTACAAGCTCAAATGGCCCGACAGCAACCACGCGATCTACGTCACGGTGAACGATATCATTCTCAACGGGCACCGGCGCCCCTTCGAGGTGTTCATCAACTCCAAGAATATGGAGCATTTCGCCTGGACCGTGGCACTGACACGGATGATCTCGGCGGTGTTCCGGCGCGGGGGCGACGTGTCCTTCGTGGTCGAGGAACTCAAGGCCGTGTTCGACCCGCGCGGGGGCGCGTGGATGAACGGGAAATACATCCCGTCGATGCTTGCCGCCATCGGCGGTGTGCTGGAACAACACCTGATCAATATCGACTTTCTCGAGGGCGAGGGTCTGGGCCTGAAATCCGATCCCAAGGCGCAGGTGGTCAACCTCGAAGGCCCCAAGGGCCCGGCCTGCCCGTCCTGCGGCAGCTACGATATGCGGATGATCGAAGGCTGCATGACCTGCGCCAGCTGCGGGCATTCCAAATGCGGCTGACAGGGGG
>JANSYB010000640.1 GCA_024742655.1 Paracoccaceae bacterium
ACGCTCGACCGGCTGATGCTCAAGGCGCGCGCGGTGCGCTGGAACGTCGAGACCATCGGGTTCAGCCCGAACGGGTTCGATGCCTACTTCCTGTTCAAGATCCTCATGGTGGCCTTTGCGGGGATGGTGTTCCTGCATGGTGTCGCCTTCTTCTTCCGCTCCTTCCTGGAATGGAAGGAAGGCGAGGAAAGCGCAGGCAAATATCTCGACAAGGATAGTCTTGGCGACGGTGAAGAAGCCTACGAAGGCACGCATTGAGAGGACGATGAGCGATGTTGTTTGGACTTGATGGCGTCGAGATCGGCCTGATCATCGTATTCCTGTGCCTGTTCGGCGGGATCCTGTCGGGCTTCCCGGTGGCGTTTGCCATCGGCGGATCCGGGGTGATCTCATTCGCGATCATCGCCGCGCTGGACAGCGCCGGTCTGCTGATCCACCAGGCGATCGACACGGGCAGTGACGCGTATAATGCACTCGTGGCCTCGGGGGTGAAACCCGACAGCGTGTCGGTCTTCCGATACCCCGAATTGCCAAGGATCGGCACGCCGGTTTTCCCGCAGGGGTGGGAAACGGCGCTCGACCGCAACGTGAGTTTCATCGTCAACCGGATGAACGAGCGTGTCTTTGCGGGCCAGTCGATCGAAACCCTGCTGGCGGTGCTGATGTTCGTTCTGATGGGCATCACGCTGGAACGCTCCAAGATCGCCAATGATCTGCTGACCACGATGGCGCGCGTCTTCGGCCCGCTGCCGGGCGGTCTGGCCGTCTCGGTCGTGGTCGTGGGGGCGTTTCTTGCCGCGTCGACGGGGATCGTCGGCGCAACGGTGGTGACCATGGGCCTGCTCAGCCTGCCCACGATGCTGCGCAATAATTACAGCCCCGAAATCGCCACGGGCGTGATCGCGGCCTCGGGCACGCTGGGGCAGATCATTCCGCCCTCGATCGTGATCGTCCTGCTGGGCACGCTGGCCGGTGACCTCTATTCCGTGGCGCAGGAAAACCGCGCCATCGAGGCGGGATGCTCGGATGCGCTGACCTATCTGGGCGAACCGGCGGTGGTGTCGGTGGGCACGCTCTTTCAGGCGGCCCTTTTGCCGGGGATCATGCTGGCGCTGCTGTATGCGCTTTATGCCTTTGGCTATGCGCTGGTGAACCCCAGCCGGGCGCCCGCCGTCGAGATGGGCACCACCAACGCCGAACCGATCACCCGCAACGAGGCATTCACCTGGTTCGTGGGTGTGCCCGTGGCGCTGATCGCCGGGGCGATCCTGCTGGGGCAGGTGAACATCATCGGGTCGCAGAACCTTGTGGTCGACAGTTATTCGGAACGCAGCGAGGCCGCCAGCCTGCGCACCAATGTCAGCCCCGAATGCCAGGCCGCGATGATCGAGCTGCATGGGCAAGAGGCCTGGGATGACGCCGTTGCCGAACAGGACGCCATCGAGGCGGCGGGCGGGGCGCAGGAAAGCGTTCAGCTGACCGAGGAGCAACTGGAACAGGCGCTGGCCGACAAGATCGCCAACGCTGCACCCATCGGCACCGGCGTTGCGACGATCTTCGTGCTGCTTGGCCAGATCCTGGCCGTGGCCCGCGGTGTCATGCCCTCGGCTACGCCGGCGCCCTTGTTGATCGGTGGATTGGGGATCGTTCTGGGGCTGTTGGTCGATATCCTGATCATCGGTCCACAGATGAGTCCCGGTGTCTCGATCCTGATCCTGTTGATCCCGCTCGGGATGGCGCTTTATGGCTGTTCGCATGCCGCCGGACGTCTTGCCAAGAACGAACTGATCCGCGTGGTCTTTCCGCCGCTTGTGCTGATCGTGGCGGTGCTGGGCTCGATCCTCGGTGGGATCACCAACCCGACACCGGCCGCAGCACTTGGCGCGGGTGGCGCGATCATGCTGGCCGCCTATCGCCGCCTCAAGGACGAGGAACGATCGGGCAAGGTCATCATCTTCGCCACCTTCGCGATCATCGTCGCGATCCTCATGGGGGTGAATTTCGACCTGCGCATCAATGTC
>JANSYB010000638.1 GCA_024742655.1 Paracoccaceae bacterium
CACGGCCGAGGGCGCGTCGATGTTGTCGCGCCGCGCGGTAGGCACTGGTGTGGCGGGGGGTATGCTGGCGGCGGCGCTGGTGGGGATATTCGTGATCCCCGCGCTCTATGTCGTGTTCCAATCCTTGCGCGAGCGGGTCAAAGGCCGCGGTCCTGCCGACGCTGAGACCTGATGCCATGACAGGCGCGGCGGTCACGATCGGCACACAGCAGCCACTCGCTAAAGGTGGCCGAACGGCGGGCAAGTCCCGGATTGTGTTGAACAACTTCACCTTCGCAAAATCGCACTAAAGCGTTTCGCCTTTAACCTGAGACATCAATTGAAGGCGAAACGCGTGCAACGCTGGTCTGTTGCGTGCGTTTCACGAAAAGCTGTGATTCAGGTTTTTCGCGAAACGCTTTATCGGGCTGTCCAACCCGCGTGCAGTTGAATGTGGTCGTCTGCACGCGGGGCGGAGAGGTCAGTTCAGAGTGATTTCACCCGTGACCATGTTGGTGTACCCTTCGCCATCGCCGCCGGCATTGAAATCACCGCCGCCAGACGCGCCCATCCATTTGCCCGTGCCGCCGATCAGTTGCCATGTGCCGATGGTTCGGCCCTCATCGCCGAAGCCGGACGGGGTCCAGCTTATGACGACGGCGTCGCCATCGGCATCGGTGTAATTGCAGGCCCCGCCGCCGGAGACGCTGCCCTTGTCGATGATCATGGTCCCGTAACAGGGCCCCTTGGCCGTCGCGAGCGCGTTGTTGGCGACATCGGTGTCGAACCCCTTATAGATCGAGTTGACCTTCACCACGACCAGACCGTCATGGATCGGCATCACTTCGTTCATGTTGGTGCCGGATCCGGTGCCCTTTGCATCGAATGCTGCGGCTGAGACAGGCAGGAGAAGAGCCACCAAAAACGCGAATGGAGTAAAACGCATATTAAATTCCTTCTTTAGATGACACGTCTGAAAAACGGTGACGCAAGGTCACTCTAGCACACCGCAAGCCCACAACCGATTTAAATCCCTGCCGACACGAATGCCCCAGAGCGAAGTATCGACGGCAGGCGCAGGACAGGCTGTCAGACGCGAGGTCCAGGCCCCAACGCTGGTTCGGCCCCTGCTGGAACCCCGGGATGCGCCGGCTTAACACTCCTGCGCCAAGGTTGAAGTTTTACCGATATCAGAGTGCCCGTGTCCCAAACCTGGGATCGAGGGGGCTGATGAACCCGTCTGGTTTAACGGCCAGGACAGGGCATTCGAGGCTATTGATGATGTTCTCGGCCGTATTGCCGATGAAGACACCGCTCAACCCGGTTCGCGCGACCGTGCCCATGACGACGACATCGGCGTGAAGTTCCAAACTCTGTGCCTTGATCACCTGCTCCGGTGCACCGCGGATCAGGCGCGGGATAAGTGCGGGGGCTGCTGTGCCGGCGTGATCGTCGCGGGCTTGATCAAGGAGTTTGCTCATCGCCTTTTGGCGTTCAGCCATGACTTCGTTGACATAGGTGTCCGCAGATAGGCGCGCATCGTTGTTTGAGGCAAAGGCCCAGACCAGCCCTTCGCCCACGGCATCCCAGACATGCAGCACAATGACTTGCGCCCCTTTCTGGGCCGCGACAAGAGAGGCGGTCTGAATGACACGGCGGTTCAGCGACATGAGGGTTTCGGGCTCAGGGGCATCGGCAAGATCAACGTCGACAGCGGCAACAACGCATTTTGCCATTTTCGAGGCACCCGATGTTTGCAGCCAGACAGGGCACGGGCATTTGCGCAAAAGGTGTTGGTCGGTGCTGGCAAAAAGATAGCGGTGCACACCTGAAAGCGGCTCGGCCTGCTTGACCACAAAATCGCAATTCGTTGCAAGGACATGTCGGACGATCTCGACAAAGGCTTTGCCGGTTTTCAAATGCACGGCGATCTGGTGATCCGGAAGGTGCTGCGCAAGCTGCGCCTCCATGCGCGCCGTCTTCTGGGTGCGGAGCGTGTCCAGCAAATGATCGGGATCACGCCCCGAGAGGCGCGCGATGACGCCC
>JANSYB010000374.1 GCA_024742655.1 Paracoccaceae bacterium
GACCCAGCCCGGCGCGCCCAGATCCTCGGACGCCTCGATGGTTTCGCGGTTGATGCGGTTGAGCGAGGCATAGATCGCCAGCACCACGAAGGGGGTATAGTTGTAGACCAGCCCCACCACCACGGCGAAGGCGTTGTAAAGCAGCGGAAGGGGTTCATCGATGACACCCACCGCGGCCAGCCCGTTGTTGATCAGCCCCTCGCGGTTCAGCATCACGATCCACGCATAGGTGCGAATGAGGTAGTTCGACCAGAAGGGCAGGATCACCAGGATCAGAAGGGGCGTCTGCCAGTTGCGCGGGGCACGGGTGATGGCATAGGCCGCTGGATAGGCGATCAGGATGGCGATCAACGTGGCCAGCCCGGCGATCTTGGCCGATTGCAGGAAAATGCCAAGGAACAGCGGATCGGCCGCGCGGCGGAAATTCTCCAGCGTGAAGGTATAGTCGATGCCGCCATAGACCCCGCGTTCGAACACCGAATAGGTAAAGATCAGTGCGCAGGGCACGACCATCAGCAGCGCCAGCCAGCCAAGGCCCGGCCCCAGTAGGATCGCCGATTTGAGACGGTTGGTCATTGCTGCTGCCCGATGGATGCCGCGTGTCGCCCGCCCCGGTCGGGGCGGGCGCGCGACATGCGGTTTACTGTGCCGCCATGATCTCGGTCACGGTGCGGGCGAATGCCTTCTGGCCGTCGCCCAGATCGCGCAGCTGTTCGTACTTGATCATGTCGGCCGGCTGCATCGCCATATTCGGAAAGCTTTCCAGCAGGCCGGCGTCCAGCGCGTCCATCGCCTTTTGGTTGGGGGTCTTGTAAAGGATGTTCGAAGCCACCCAGACGCCCGTTTCCTCGCCCAGAACGTAATCGACGAAGGCATGTGCGGCCTCGGCATTCTCGGAGGCAGAGGTGATCACGATCGTGTCCACCCACAGATCGGTGCCCTCTTCGGGGATGACGTACTTGATATCCGCGTTCTCGGCGATGCCGTAGTTGCACCAGCCGTCCCAGGCATGGACCATCGTCGCCTCGCCCGACACCACCTTCTGGTAGAAGGTCGTATCGTCATAGGACAGCAGGCTTTGCTTGGCCGAGACCAGCATGTCGCGTGCGGCGTCCAGCGTTTCCTGGGAGGTATCGTTCAGAGACTTGCCCATCGCCAGTGCTGCGGCCCCCATCAGCCAGCGGTCGGTCGACAGCATCGTGACCTTGCCCTTGAGGTCGTCGGACGGCGACAGAAGGTCACTCCACGAGGTGGGGGCCTCCATCATGTCCGAGCGATAGCAAAGGCCGGTCGTGCCCCAGGCATAGGGCACCGAATAGGTGTTGCCGGGGTCATGTGCCAGTTGCATCGCCTCGGGATAGAGATTGGCCATGTTGGGCACCTTGGAATGGTCGATCTGTGCCGCCAGCCCCAGATTGTTCAATGCCTCGGCAAAGGGCGAGGAGACGAACAGCACGTCATAGCCCTTGCCACCGCCGGCCACGACCTTGCCCATGATTTCCTCGTTGGTGCCGTGCAGCGACAGCTCCGCCTCGATCCCGGTGGCGGCGGTGAAGTTCTCCAGCAGGTCGGCGGGCATGTAGCCGTCCCAGTTCGAGATCACGATCTTTTCGGCATGGGCCGCGGCCGCCATCGTTACACAGGCGACGCCCGTCGCGACTGCGCGTTTGACGCAGGACAGGACGCGGCGATTCCGGTCGAGATTTTTCATAGTATTCCCCCTGATTTATAGGACTTTGTTGGTTATGGGGATCAGCCTACTTTTTCCCTGCTCCAATTCAAAATGAAAATCTTGCTGCGTTGGCCGAGCCATCGATCATGCGGGGCACATCCTTGTGCCATCCGGTGGCACAGGCGCCGCGCGGCGGGACAAAAGAGGGTCGGTGTTGGCTGGTGGCGGTGGTGGCGTCAGGCCGCCGGTGCACGGCGTGATTCCCGCGCCGTTTTCCGGCCTTCAAGAGAGAGCTGACAATATGTCACAGGTCCGGTTGCGTCCGAAATCAACCGCAATGGTACACAAAAGTATACAAATCTCACTTTTGAGCATGGCATAGATGACCGGAAATAAAGGAAAATTTGGTGATTGTAAAAAAATTGTCTGCTTTTTCCGGGTCTTTGTGGAAGTATTTTACAATTAAAACTCAATGTTCTCAGTGGGTAATTATAAAATTTTACTGAACGCCTTATGATTGGCGCGACCGCCCGCCGAACTGCCTATCTGCCAGTCCGCAGGCGCGACCAAGGAGGAGGAGACCCATGGAAATGCAACCTCAGTCAGGTATGACCAGCCTTTCGCCGTCCGACGATACGGTCGCGCGTGCCCATATCGATGCACAGGGATACGCGCGGATGTACGCCGCCTCGGTCTCTGATCCCGAGGGTTTCTGGGCAAGGGAAGGGCAGCGGATCGACTGGATCAAACCCTTTTCCAAGGTCAAGAACACGTCCTTCGAACCCGGAAAGATCGATATCCGCTGGTTCGAGGATGGAACGCTGAATGTCAGTGCCAATTGCATCGATCGCCACCTCGAGACGCGCGGCGACCAGACCGCGATCATATGGGAGCCCGATGATCCCGCGACGCAAGAGGCCAAGCATATCACCTACCGCGAGTTGCATCGTGCGGTATGCAAGATGGCAAATGTCCTGGAGGAGCTCGGGGTTCGCAAGGGTGATCGCGTCGTGCTCTACCTGCCGATGATCCCCGAGGCCGCCTATGCCATGCTGGCCTGCGCGCGCATCGGTGCGATCCACTCGATCGTCTTCGCCGGTTTCTCGCCCGACGCGCTTGGCGCGCGCATCAACGGGTGTGACGCCAAGCTGGTGATCACCGCGGATTATGCCCCGCGGGGCGGGCGCGAGACGCCGCTGAAATCCAATACCGACGCGGCCCTGTTGCATTGCAAGGACAGCGTCAAGTGCCTCGTCGTGAAGCGCACGGGCGGGCAAACCACATGGACTGACCGCGATTTCGATTACGGCGAGATGATGCTGGAGGCCTCGGATTACTGCGCGCCGGCGGAAATGGGCGCCGAGGATCCGCTGTTCATACTTTATACAAGTGGCAGTACCGGACAGCCCAAGGGCGTGGTGCATACGTCAGGCGGCTATCTGGTCTATGCCGCGATGACGCATCAATACACCTTCGATTACCACGACGGCGACATCTTCTGGTGCACGGCCGATGTGGGCTGGGTCACCGGCCACAGCTATATCGTCTACGGCCCGTTGGCCAACGGCGCCACGACCATCATGTTCGAGGGCGTGCCCACCTATCCCGATGCCGGCCGCTTCTGGGAGGTGTGCGCGAAGCACAAGGTCAACCAGTTCTACACCGCGCCCACCGCCATCCGCGCGCTGATGGGGGCGGGCAATGACTGGGTTGAAAAACATGACCTGTCCAGCCTGCGCATCCTCGGGTCCGTGGGCGAGCCGATCAATCCCGAGGCCTGGACCTGGTACAACGAGGTTGTGGGCAAGGGGCAGTGCCCGATCGTCGATACGTTCTGGCAGACCGAGACGGGCGGTCACATGCTCACACCGCTGCCTGGCGCCACGGCGCTGAAACCCGGCGCGGCGCAACAGCCCTTCTTCGGGGTGCAACCCGTGGTTCTCGATCCGCAGACGGGCATCGAAATCGAGGGCAACGGCGTCGAGGGCGTCTTGTGCATGAAAGACAGCTGGCCGGGGCAGATGCGCACCGTCTGGGGGGACCACGCGCGTTTCGAGAAGAC
>JANSYB010000368.1 GCA_024742655.1 Paracoccaceae bacterium
AGGTCATCCACAAGGAACTGGACGTGTCCATGGCCCTGTGCGGGCGGCAGGACGTCAAGACCCTGGACCGCGACATCCTGATGATCCCGAAGGGGTTCGAGGGCGACTGGACCTGAGCGGCCTGGCTGCGCCAGGCAGGCCCTGGGGGCTCCACCCGTCGTGCTTGTCTCTCGGACCAATGGCGCGACACTGACGACACCCCGAGGTATTTCCAGCCAGATGAAGACAAGGCGGACACCTCTTTCACTGTTCCCCAAATACTCCCGCCGGAGGCGTCCGGCATCGGCCACAAGCGCATCGCTTGGAACGGAGCATCACCTTGCCACCCGCGTCGAGGAGGCGCCCGCAGGGCAACGACGAGAGATCCTGTGCGCCGCAGGCGCTCATCAGGAAAAGGGCGGCGAAAACCCACGTCAGAATCCCCCTTTCCAACACCGTCGATCCGGTCTATACGCGCGTCTTCACGCGGGGCTACAGCCTTGGAGGAGCCCCGCCCCATATATGGAGAATGACATGGCTGGAGAAATTCCTGATCTTCACGCCCAGGAACGCACGGGGACGGGCAAGGGCGCCGCTCGTGCAGCACGCCGCGAGGGCATGGTTCCGGGGATCGTTTTTGGTGGTGACGTCGATCCGCTGCCGATCAATATTCCGTTCAACGAGCTGCTGAAGAAGCTCAAGGCGGGGCGGTTCAAGTCGACGCTGTTCAACCTCAAGGTTGACGGGCATGACGACGTCCGGGTCATCTGCCGCGATGTGCAGCGTGACGTGGTCAAGGACCTGCCGACGCATCTCGACCTGATGCGCCTGCGCCGGACCACCAAGATCAACCTCTTTATCTCTGTTGATTTCATCAACGAGGAAGAGGCGCCCGGCCTCAAGAAGGGCGGTGTTCTGACGGTGATCCGCAACGAGATCGAGCTGGTCGTGACCGCGGGCGACATTCCCGAGAAAATCACTGTCGATCTTGCCGGCATGGAGATCGGCGACACGATCACGATCAGCCAGGTTCCACTGCCCGAGGGTGCGAAACCCACGATCGACCGGGATTTCATGATCTGCAACGTTTCGGCACCGTCGGCCCTCAAGTCGGAGGACGACGCGGAAGACGACACCGATGCAGCAGAGGTGCCCACCGTCGATGAAACCGACGGCGGCGAGGGCGACGAAGGCTGAAGCCGCTTCGCCATCTGGGAAACAGGAACGCGGAAGGGCAACCTTCCGCGTTTTTTAGTCCGCGTGGCGCAGCCTTCGAAAGCAAAGAATGCGCCCGCGTGACGGCCCCGGATCATAGGTCAGCCCCGACGCGGACATGCAATCCACGATCCGCTTGATCACCGTGTCCGGGTACTGGTTGGGGTGAAGTTCCATCATCACGCCGCGCACATGGGCGGGCCATGGCGCGTCAAAGAGGTGCTGTTCGGCCCCCTCGATATCCATGATGACGATATGCGGGCGTATCTTTGCCAGAAGCGATGGCAGCGGCAGAAGTGGCACCGACACCACCTTGCCCGGGTCGGCATCCTCATCCGCGATACGCCCGGCCCAAAAGGCGTTCTTGGGATCGAAGGCGATTTGCGCGTCGTCCTCACCCTGCCCCGTGACCGCCCCGTGCAGCAAGGTCACGTCCGCAAAGCCGTTGCGATCCAGGTTGGCCCGGATCACCGGAAGCATCGCCGGGTTGGCCTCGACCGTGGTGACATTCCCGGGCCCGGCAACGCCCGCACAGATCGACGCGATATAGCCAAGGCCCGATCCCAGTTCCAGCACGCGGTGGCCGGGTTTCATCCGCATGGCGGCGGCCTGCGCCTCGTGTGCCTCGTATCCACCCTTTGCGAGTTTGCCCGCGATACGCGCGTTCAGCATCTCGTCCGGAATCGCAAGCGATACCCCATTCACCGTGTACTCGGCCATCTGCCCGTCTGCCTCGCCTGTTGATTCCGGTCTGCCCGGCGCGTAGACCATCCTCACCAAAGATCGAAAGATGGGCAATGCTGCTTTTCGTGGGCCTCGGAAATCCCGGCAGGAAATACGCGATGAACCGGCACAATATCGGGTTCATGGCGCTGGATCGTATGGCCGGCGACCATGGGTTCGGCCCGTGGAAATCCAAGTTCCAGGGGCAGATCGCCGAAGGACGGCTGGGTTCGCAAAAGGTGCTTCTTCTGAAGCCCGAGACCTTCATGAACCTGTCCGGGCAATCGGTGGGCGAGGCGATGCGCTTTTACAAGCTGGAACCGGGCGATGTGACCGTGTTCCATGACGAGCTCGATCTTGCCCCCGGCAAGGTGCGGGTCAAGACAGGCGGCGGGCATGCGGGCCATAACGGGCTTCGCTCGATCCATGCCCATATCGGCGAGGCCTACCGACGCGTGCGTCTCGGCATCGGGCACCCGGGCCGAAAGGATCTTGTCTCCCATTACGTGCTTCAGGATTTCGCCAAGGCCGATGCGGACTGGCTGGACGATGTGCTGCGCGGGATCAGCGATGGCGCGCCGGATCTGGCCGCGGACAGGCCGGAGAAATTTCTCAATGCCGTGGCCCTGCGCGTGGCGCTGCCACGCTCCTCGAAGACGCCCGCGCCTTCGGCGGGGTCTAACAAATCGAGCCCGGTCAAGCCCGACCCTGACACCGGTTCCGATAACCGGTCTGCCCTGCAAAAGCTAGTCGACAAGTTTCGATAGACCCGCAATCGGTGATTGCCATGGTCGAGACAGGATGGTTGGCTTGGACAAGGAAAGGACCTGACCATGCGAACGGCATTCAAGTGGTTTTTGCGGATCAGCCTGATGCTGGTGCTGGCCGCCGCCGTGGTCGGTTTTCTCAAGCGCGATGAAATCCGCCGGCTGATGGCCGTCAACAGCCTGTTTGCCGAAGACAGGATCGTCTTCAACTTCTCAAACATGAACAGCGCCTTTCTTTCGGTGCCAGTGCCACGCGGCAACACGCCGCCCTCCGATTTGCCGAAGGGCGAGACGATGACCCTGCCCGAGGGCACGCAGACCTGGATCAGGGATCGGGCGGTCACGTCCCTTCTGGTGCTGGACGAGGGCCGGATCGTGCATGAAAGTTACCACCTTGGCACCAAGGCCGGCGACCGCCGGATCAGCTGGTCCATGGCCAAAAGCTTTCTGTCGGCCCTGTTCGGCATATTGGAGGCGGAGGGCGCCTTTGCCTCCCTGAGCGACCCGGTCACGCGGTACGCCCCGCAACTGGCCGGCAGCGCCTATGACGATGTCAGCATCCTCAACGTGTTGCAGATGACCAGCGGGATCGAATTCGACGAGGATTACCTCGATTACAATTCCGATATCAATCGCATGGGCCGGGTGCTGGCGCTTGGCGGAACGATGGACGGGTTCGCTGCCGGTCTGCGCGCGCGAACGGCCGATCCCGGCAGCTATTGGCACTACGTGTCGATCGACACCCATGTTCTGGGCATGGTCATCCGGGGCGCGACGGGGCGCGATATCGCTCCGCTGATGTCCGAAAAGGTGATTGCCCCGCTCGGGTTGGAGGCGGAGCCCTATTACTTCACCGACGGCGAGGGGGTGGCCTTCGTTCTGGGCGGCATGAACATGACCACGCGGGATTACGCACGCTTTGGCCTGATGTTCGAACAGAACGGTCGATATGGCGGCGTGCAGGTCGTGCCCGGCGATTGGGTGGCGGCCTCGACAACGCCAACAGCACCGACCGAACCGGGCAAGATCGGCTATGGGTATCAATGGTGGATCCCGAAAGGGGCAGAGCCGGGCGTGTTCATGGCGCGCGGCATCTACGG
>JANSYB010000572.1 GCA_024742655.1 Paracoccaceae bacterium
CCAAAAATTGCCGGATCGGCGCATCTTGAACATCACGCGGGCGTTACCCATCTGAATAACGAGGTTCCCGATCGTGGCATGCCTATCGCAGGGTGCACAAACGGGGTAACGCTTGGAAAAAGGAGAGCAAGGATGGACTTGTCTAAGTTCACCGAGCGGTCGCGCGGTTTCATTCAGGCCGCACAGACGATCGCCATGCGGGAAAGCCACCAGAAACTGGCCCCCGAGCACATTCTCAAGGCATTGATGGACGACCCCGAGGGGCTTGCCAGTAATCTGATCAAGCGGGCGGGCGGTGCACCCGAGCGCGTTGTGCAGGCGCTTGACCTGAGCCTGGGCAAGATCCCGAAGGTGACAGGCGATGCTGGGCAGATCTACATGGATCAGCAAACCGGCAAGGTTCTGGACGAGGCCGAGAAGCTGGCCAAGAAGGCCGGTGACAGTTTCGTGCCCGTTGAGCGGATGCTGACCGCCCTTGCCATGGTCAAGAGCCCGGCAAAAGATGCACTGGAGGCTGGCGCGATCAGTGCGCAGAACATCAACGAGGCGATCAACGATATCCGCAAGGGGCGCACGGCGGACACGGCCAGCGCCGAGGATACCTATGAGGCGCTCGAGAAATACGCGCATGACCTGACCAAGGCCGCCGACGAGGGCAAGATCGACCCGATCATCGGACGCGACGACGAGATTCGCCGCGCGATGCAGGTTCTGAGCCGCCGGACCAAGAACAACCCGGTTCTGATCGGTGAGCCAGGCGTGGGCAAGACCGCGATCGCCGAAGGTCTGGCGCTGCGGATCGTGAACGGCGATGTGCCCGAAAGCTTGCAGAACAAGCGGCTCTTGTCACTGGACATGGGCGCGCTGATCGCCGGGGCCAAGTATCGCGGTGAATTCGAGGAGCGGCTGAAGGCCGTTCTGAACGAAGTCACGTCCGCGGCCGGAGAAATCATCCTGTTCATCGACGAGATGCATACGCTTGTGGGTGCGGGCAAGGGCGACGGCGCGATGGATGCCGCCAACCTGATCAAGCCGGCGCTGGCGCGCGGTGAATTGCACTGTATCGGTGCCACGACGCTGGACGAATATCGCAAGCACGTGGAAAAGGACGCGGCCCTGGCCCGCCGGTTCCAGCCGCTGATGGTGGAGGAGCCCACGGTCGAGGACACGATCTCGATCCTGCGCGGTATCAAGGAAAAATATGAATTGCACCACGGCGTGCGTATCTCGGACTCCGCTCTGGTCTCCGCGGCGACGCTGTCGCATCGCTATATCACCGACCGGTTCCTGCCGGATAAGGCGATTGACCTCGTGGACGAGGCCGCAAGCCGCCTGCGCATGGAGGTCGACAGCAAGCCGGAAGAACTGGACGCGCTGGATCGTGAGATCCTGCAAAAACAGATCGAGGCCGAGGCGCTGAAGAAAGAGGATGATGCGGCGAGCAAGGACCGTCTTGAAAAGCTCGAGAAGGAACTGGCCGACCTGCAGGAGCAATCCTCGCAGATGACTGCGCAGTGGCAGTCGGAGCGTGACAAGCTGGCCGGTGCGCGTGATCTGAAAGAAAAACTGGACCGCGCGCGGATCGAGCTGGATCATGCCAAGCGCGAGGGCGATCTGGCCAAGGCCGGGGAGCTGAGCTATGGCGTTATCCCCCAGCTTGAAAAGCAGCTGGCCGAGGCCGAACAGGTCGAGGAAGAGGGTGTGATGGTTGAAGAGGCCGTGCGCCCTGACCAGATCGCCCAGGTGGTCGAACGCTGGACCGGTATCCCGGCGGGCAAGATGCTGGAAGGTGAGCGCGAGAAGCTGCTCGGCATGGAAGAGAACCTGCACAAGCGGGTGATCGGTCAGGATACGGCGGTCAAGGCCGTGGCCAATGCCGTGCGCCGGGCGCGCGCCGGGCTCAATGACGAGAACCGCCCGCTGGGCTCGTTCCTGTTCCTTGGCCCGACCGGCGTCGGCAAGACCGAGCTGACCAAGGCCGTGGCCGAGTTCCTCTTTGACGACGACAGCGCGATGGTGCGCATCGACATGTCGGAGTTCATGGAGAAACACTCGGTCGCCCGTCTGATCGGCGCGCCGCCGGGCTATGTGGGCTATGACGAGGGCGGTGTTCTGACCGAGGCCGTGCGCCGGCGCCCCTATCAGGTGGTGCTGTTCGACGAGGTCGAAAAGGCGCATCCGGAGGTCTTCAACGTGCTCTTGCAGGTTCTGGACGACGGTGTGCTGACCGATGGTCAGGGCCGCACCGTGGACTTCAAGCAGACGCTGATCATCCTGACCTCGAACCTTGGGTCGCAGGCGCTCAGCCAGTTGCC
>JANSYB010000389.1 GCA_024742655.1 Paracoccaceae bacterium
ACCGGCCGCGTCGCAGAGGCGCAGGCGGTACGTATGGACAGTATCGGCTGGGCGCGTTACGGGTTCGGTGCGGATTGGGCGGTGCGCGCAAAGCTGCGCGAAATCTCGTCGCTCAGTCCTTTGAAGGGACCGAACGGGTAAAATATGCTGTTAGCAACGATTGCCGCGGTGGCCGGTGCGCTGATCGGCGCGCTTGTGGCGCGGCGGCGCAAGGGCGCCTTGGCCGACATCCTGCAATATGCCGCCGTCTACGCGGTGATGTTCGCGCTTGCGGGGCTGTTCGCGGCCATCATCATAACCCGCGTCGCCGGATGAGGCCCGCGCATGTTCCTGCCCTTCTTTGACAATCTCAGATCGGCGGGCATCCCGGTCTCGCTGCGCGAGTACCTGACCTTTCTCGAGGCGTTGTCCAAGGGGCTGGTGATCTACGATATCGAGGGCTTTTACTACCTCGCACGCAGCGCGATGGTGAAGGACGAGCGCCTGATCGACCGGTTCGACCGCGCCTTTGCCGCCAGTTTCGAAGGATTGGAACAGATCAGCGCGGCGCAGGTGATGCAGGCCGTCGACCTGCCCGCCGAATGGCTGGAGAAAATGGCCGAAAAGCATCTCAGCCCCGAGGAAAAGGCCGAGATCGAGGCACTTGGCGGGTTCGACAAGCTGATGGAGACGCTCAAGGAGCGCCTGAAAGAGCAGCAGGGTCGCCACCAGGGCGGCAACAAGTGGATCGGCACCGCCGGCACCTCGCCCTTCGGCGCCTATGGCTACAACCCCGAAGGCGTGCGCATCGGGCAAAAGGAAAGCCGCCACCAGCGCGCGGTCAAGGTCTGGGACAAGCGCGAATTCCGCAATCTCGACGACACGGTCGAGCTGGGCACGCGCAACATCAAGGTGGCGCTGAAGCGTCTGCGCAACTGGGCCCGCGACGGCGCCGAGGAGGAGCTGGACCTCGATGGTACGATCCGTGCGACGGCCGAGCATGGCTATCTCGACGTCAAGACCCGGCCAGAGCGGCGCAACGCGGTCAAGGTGCTGTTGTTTCTGGATGTGGGCGGGTCGATGGATCCGCATATCCGCGTGGTCGAAGAGCTGTTTTCCGCCGCGCGGGCCGAATTCAAGCACCTGGAATACTATTACTTTCACAACTGTCTTTACGAAGGTGTCTGGCGCGACAACCGCCGCCGATGGGACGCGCAGACCCCAACGGACGAGGTGCTGTGCACTTACGGGCCGGATTACAAGTGCATCTTCGTCGGCGACGCCAGCATGAGCCCCTATGAGATCGCGTATCCCGGCGGCGCCAATGAACACTGGAATGCCGAGGCCGGACAGGTCTGGCTGGACCGCGCGCGCCAGCAATGGCCCGACAACATGTGGATCAACCCGGTGCCCGAGCGCTACTGGGGCTACACGCATTCCATCGGCATGATCCGCGAGATCTTCGAGGACCGCATGGTGCCCATGACCCTCGAAGGGATCGAACGCGGCATGAAAGAGCTGGGCCGCTGATCCGGGGGCGGGCCTGGAAAATGCGCATTTTCCAGGGCGTTTTCTGCGCAGAAAACGGACCTGCCCCGACAGTGGTCACCCGGCCTTGCGCTCCGACAGGGCCATGACGAGACCGGCTGCCGTGATCACCGCGATCCCTGCCCAGGCCAGTGCATCGGTCCCCTGCTGCCACAACAGAAGCGACCACAGCGCGGCGAAGACAAGGAACGAGTATTCGAACACCGCCACGTAGGACGGCGTGCCGATCCTGTAGGCCTGTGCGATCAGCGTCACCGCCACGATGGCCCCTGCGCCCTGCAGCACGGTCAGCCACAGGAATCGCGGGGTCAGCGGCGCCCAACCGCTGGTCAGGAACCCCGCCTGCCCGGCCCATGGCCCGACCTCTCCCAGCACCAGCAGGATCAGGCTGGCCAGCCCGATGGTCACGAACACACCCAGCGACAGCGCCATGGCCGATTCCTGCGTGCACCAGAACCGGGTCAGCATCATGCCCAACCCGTAAAGCACGCCCGCCCCAAGCGGCAGGAGCGACAACAGGCTCAGGTTCTCCGGGTCCGGCTGCAGGACCATCAGAACACCACCGAATCCTCCGATGATCGCGACGATCTGGACCGCGCGCACCCGCACCCGGAACAGCACCGCCGACAGGATCATCACCCAGATCGGCGCACTGAAGAGACCCGCGCCTGCCTGCGCCACGCTGAGCGTGCCAAGGGCCGCGAAATAGATCAGCAACCCCAGTGACACGATCACGCTGCGCGCCAGCAACCGACCCGGCCTGACGGGCCAAAGGCGCTGCCCCAGAAGCCGCGCGGCCACGATCATCACCGGCACGATCATCAGCGCGCGCACCACCTGGAATTGCCACAGCCCGTGGTCCTGCGTGACCGCCAGGACGAAATTGTCGACAAAGCTGAGGATCGCCGTCGATGCCATGGCCAGCAAGGCCGCCGACAGGTTGTTCGCGTGCATGATATGCCATTCCCTGGAGGTGCCGCGCGATGCTGTGACCACCCGCGCCTGATGACAAGCGAAATCCCGCAAAACCGGTGTATTGGCAATGGACAATCCGGTGGGCGGCACCCATTGTCACCGCCGCAGGAGCAGGGGCACCATGAGCGCGCGCAAGATCATCATCGACACCGACCCCGGGCAGGACGATGCCGTGGCCATCCTGCTGGCTCTGGCCAGCCCGGACGAGATCGACCTGCTGGGCCTGACCTGCGTGGCCGGCAACGTGCCGTTGCCCCTGACGGCGCGCAACGCGCGCATCGTCTGCGAGTTGGCCAACCGTCCGGATGTGCCTGTTTTCGCAGGTTGTGACCGCCCGATGGGGCGGGCCCTTGTCACCGCGGAACACGTGCATGGCAAATCCGGCCTCGATGGTCCCGCCCTGCCCGAGCCCACCATGCCCTTGCAGGATGCCCATGCCGTCGATTTCCTGATCGATACGTTGCGCCGCGAGGCACCGGGCACGGTCACGCTTGTACCCATCGGGCCGCTGACCAATATCGCGACGGCGTTCACCCGCGCCCCGGATATCGTCGGCCGGGTTCACGAAATCGTCCTGATGGGTGGGGCCTATTTCCAGGTGGGCAACATCACCCCGGCGGCCGAGTTCAACATTCACGTCGACCCGCAGGCCGCCGCTATCGTCTTTCGCGCCGGCGCACCGATCACCGTGATGCCGCTTGATGTCACGCACAGGGCGCTGGTGACCAGGCCGCGCAACGACGCCTTTCGCGCGCTTGGCAACGCGGTCGGTGTGGCCGTGGCCGAGATGACGGATTTCTTCGAGCGGTTCGACCGCGAGAAATACGGCTCGGACGGCGCGCCGCTGCATGATCCCTGCACCATCGCCTACCTGCTGGAGCCCGCGCTCTTCACCGGCCGTCATGTCAATGTCGAGATCGAAACCGCCTCCGAGCTGACCATGGGCATGACCGTCGCGGACTGGTGGCGCGTCACCGGCCGCGCGCCCAATGCGATGTTCATGGGTGACGTGAATGCCGATGGTTTCTTTACCCTTTTGACGGAAAGACTGGCCCGCCTTTGACCCAACTGACCCTCGCCAAACCCGATGATCTGGAGCG
>JANSYB010000301.1 GCA_024742655.1 Paracoccaceae bacterium
GGGATGCTCTTTGGGTTCCTGCATGCCACGCTGACCGTGCCATTCGGGCTCAGCCAGCACGTCGTGGGCCTCGGCATCACCCTGCTGGCCACCTCGACCAGCTATTATGCCTACCGGCTGATCCTGCCCGAGGTGTCCTCGCCCCCCAAGATCGAGCCGTTCCAACCGCTGGAAATCCCGGTCCTGTCGGACATTCCCGTCATCGGGCAGGCGCTGTTCGCGCAGACGCCGCTGACCTACGCGGCCTTTGCCACCGCCGCGATCGTGGCCTTCACGCTCTACCGCACGCCACTGGGCCTTGCGGTGCGCAGCGTGGGCGAGAACCCCGCCGCCGCCGAGGCGCAGGGCCTGAATGTCACCGGCCTGCGCATGGGGGCGGTGATCGTGGGATCGGGCCTGATGGCGGTCGGTGGCGCGTTCCTGACGCTGTCGGCCTTTTCCAGCTTCTTCTTCGAGATGGTCAACGGGCGCGGCTGGATCTGCATCGCGCTGGTGGTGTTCGGCGCGTGGCGGCCGGGCAAGGCGGTGCTGGGCGCGCTGCTTTACGCCGCCTTCGACGCCTTCCAGATCCGCCTGCAGCAGACGCCCATCGGCGCGGTGGTGCCCTATCAGTTCTTCCTGATGATGCCTTACGTGCTGTCCATCCTCGCGCTGATCGCCATGTCGCGCCGGGCCGAGGTGCCTGCGGCGCTGATGGTGCCCTTCAACAAAGGAGAACGCTGATGTTCGACCTGATCGTCAAGGGCGGCACACTGCCCGATGGCTCAACGGCCGATATCGGGATCGCGGGCGACCGGATCACCGCCATAGCCCCAACAATCGGGGCACAGGCGGGACAGGTGATCGACGCCACGGGCGACTTCGTCTCGCCCCCTTTCGTCGATCCGCATTTCCACATGGACGCGACGCTGAGTTACGGCAAGCCCCGCATCAACGCCTCGGGCACGCTGCTTGAGGGGATCGCGCTCTGGGGTGAGTTGAAAGAGATCGTCACGGTCGAGGAGATGGTCGAGCGCGGGTTGCGATATTGCGACTGGGCGGCGTCGATGGGCCTGCTGGCGATCCGCAGCCATGTGGATACCTGCGATGACAGGCTCTTGGGCGTGCAGGCCATGCTGGAGCTGCGCGACAAGGTGAAGGGCTATGTCGACCTGCAACTGGTCGCCTTTCCACAAGACGGCTTCTACCGCGACCCGACCGCGCGCGACAACACGATCCGGGCGCTGGACATGGGTGTGGACGTGGTGGGCGGCATCCCGCATTTCGAACGCAGCATGACCGATGGCGCGGCCTCGGTGCGTGAGCTGTGCGAACTGGCCGCCGAACGCGGGCTGATGATCGACCTGCATTGCGACGAGACCGACGACCCGATGTCGCGCCACGTCGAAACGCTGGCCTATGAGGTCACGCGCCTTGGATTGCAGGGGCGCGCGGCGGGCTCTCACCTGACCTCGATGCATTCGATGGACAATTACTATGTCTCGAAACTGCTGCCGTTGATGGCCGAGGCGGAACTGGCGGCCGTTCCCAACCCGCTGATCAACATCACGATCCAGGGCCGGCACGACACCTTCCCCAAGCGCCGCGGGCTGACGCGGGTCAAGGAAATGCAGAACCATGGCATCCCGGTCGGATGGGGGCAGGATTGCGTGCGCGATCCGTGGTATCCTCTGGGCACCGCCGACATGCTCGACGTGGCCTTCATGGGGCTGCACGTGGCGCAAATGACCCATCCCGACGAGATGCGGCGCTGTTTCGACATGGTCACGCAGGTGAACGCATCGATCCTGAACCTGCCCGATTACGGCCTGTACGAGGGCGCGCAGGCGTCACTGGTGGTGCTGGACGCGGGCGACCCGGTCGAGGCGCTGCGCCTGCGCCCGGACCGCCTTTGCGTGATTTCCAAGGGCAAGGTCATCTCGGAACAGGCCCGCAACGACGCGCGCCTTTCGGTGCCGGGGCGGCCCGGTTCTGTCCGCCGCCGGCACGATCCCAGCGAAACGCTTTAGTCGCCCAGAACCGTGGGCCAGTTCGCATCGCCCTTTGAGATATTGCCGGGCACATCGCGCTCCCACCGGCGGCGCACACCCTTGTCGAAATTGAGGTAGAGCTTGCCCTCATGCACCGTAAAGGCGTCCGGCTCGGTCTTGGCGGTGTATCCCCTGGACACGGCAAAGGCACAGTATCCGCCGTATTGCGGCGCATAGGCCGCCGGGTCGGCCTCGAAGCTGGCCTTGTTCTCGGCCGTGGCAAAGCGCCATTCGGCCCCGTTCCACGTCACGCTGTGGGCGGCATCCCCCTTCACTGGTTTGCCTTGGGTGAAATAGGCCACCGGGTCATAGCCGCCGATGGCCGCGCCGTCGCGGGTGAACACCTCGGGCGAGGCCGCGCGGGCCGGGCCGGTGGCCAGCCACAGCGCCGGAAGCGCCACGGCACCGGCAAGAATGGAACGTCTGGGAATCATATGGGCCTCCTCGGTCCGCCTGTTGCACATCTGCGAAGATGGGCGAGCGGCGCACAATCCGATAGAGGGCCAACGCCAATGTGAAGAGCGCGCCGCGCCGGCGTGAGGTTTGTTACCGATCAGGCCAGGGGCGAGACAGGCCAGTCGGAGACCGGGGTCACCTCGCCCGCCGGACGGGCCAGAAAGACCTGCGCGTGGAAAAACCCGGTCTCTTCCAGCCCGGCGGTATCATGCCCGCGGGCTCGGGCATTCTCAATCGCGCGGGCCTGTTCGTCCGCGTCGGCAAAACGGCGATGCGGAAAAGGCGGCATGCCCAGCGTCTCGACGACCAGCCCATGGTCCCGAAGCACCTCCAGCGCCCGGGCGCTGTCATTGCCGCGTATGGGGGCCGTGGCCACCCAAGCCCCGCGTGTCCGGGTGGCGCGCAGCACGCGGTCCAGCGCATCGGGCAGCATATGGGCCACGCTGCCGCATTCAACCACCAGATCGCAGGTGTCCAGCCAATCCGACAGCGCCGCGCTCGGTGCCTCGTCCTGCAGGTTCTCGGGAAAGACCGCGTCGAAAATACCCACCACCCGGCCATAGGCCAACGCGTTGCCGGCGATGTCGATCCCGGCATAGCGGTCAGCGTGATCCGAACGACGCAGGCCGGCATACCAATCCCGATCCGCAGCAATCACCTGTGGCGTCGACGCCTCGTCGAACCACCCGTCACCGTAGCGCGACAAAACCGTGCCCAGCGTCACGTCGTGCCGCATCAGCGCCGCCGCGATGCCATAGCCGCTGGCAAAGTCCATCACCTTGGCCGAGGACAGGCCACGCAGACGCCGGAGTTCGGCCAGCACGGCACGAAACGCCACCCCGGCATGATGCGCGGTGCGAAACCCGGCATGGTCCATGGCGCGGAAGTAGGAACGGCAATCGGGCAGGTCGTAGATATCGTCGTAGATCGTGACGATCTTCTTGCCCGGTCGGCCTTCGTTCTCGATCATGCCTGTGCTCCCCTGTGGCGCCGTTCCGCGAACCTTCAGA
Organism: Paracoccaceae bacterium; assembly: GCA_024742655.1. GTDB lineage: Bacteria > Pseudomonadota > Alphaproteobacteria > Rhodobacterales > Rhodobacteraceae > Roseovarius. Next base: position 3,497 of record JANSYB010000301.1, read on the forward strand.
CATTTCTACGCCGTCTTGTCCGGACGCAACCCCCGAAGCGGAAAAACCCGCGTTCGCCGGACGCTTAGCCGCTTTCGGTGGCAGATGTCCCGCTCTTGTTACAACAAAAGACGCGTACGTGAAGTGGCAGGCGCTTCGTGAAACATTGTTTCCGCCCCTCGCCGTGACGTGACGCGAGTTGTGCGCGGCGGACTTGCCAGATGACAAGCCTTGCCCCAGAAACGTCGGAACATTGTTCAGGATAGCCCGCATGAGCCAGGCCACCACCGATACCTCCACCGCGCAGTCCAAGGTCCTGCTTGGTGCCGGCCTCGTTTGGGGGGCGGTCCTGATCTATGCCGCGTCCAACTCCATCGTGTCGCTGCTGGCCGAGATCGGGCGCCAGAATCCGGTGATGGGGCGCAACGCGGTGTCGCTGTGCAACCTGCTGTTCCTGGGCTCGCTCATCTCGCTGATCCCGATGGCCTTCATGTTCTGGGGCGACTGGACCCGCGAAAACCTGCGTAAGCTCAGCCGCAAGGATTGGGGCGTGCTGACCCTGTCGGCGATCCTGTCCTCGGCGCTGACACCGGCGCTGTTCTTCATCGCGCTGGATTACACGACCGTGACCAACGTGGTCCTGATCGGCCGGATCGAGCCGCCGCTCTTTCTGCTGGCCACGTGGTTGATCCTCGGGGAAAAACTCGACCCCTGGGCCTTTGCCGCCGGTCTCTTGGCCCTGGTCGGCGCCGTGGTTATCATCCTGCTCAAGGGGGACGAGGCGGCCTTCACCTTCGGCAAGGGCGAAATCGCCACCGTGTTTGCCACGCTGTCCTTCATCGCCTCGACCATCGTGACCCGCCTGGGCCTGCAAGGCGTGCCGCTTGGTATCTTCTCGATCTATCGCACGGTTCTGGGCACGATCATCTATTACTTTCTGGCCCTTTACCTTTACGGCCCC
>JANSYB010000308.1 GCA_024742655.1 Paracoccaceae bacterium
CTGGATTTCGGCACCTACCTTGCCCGGCCCGACAGCGCACAGGTGATATCGAAGGCCGATCTGCTGCTGGTGGTGGGCTCCGAGCTGGCCGAGGTGGACCTCTGGCGCGAGGAGCTGGGTGCCACGGCCCCGATGATCCGCGTCGATATCGACCCGACAGAGCTGGATCATCCGGCCGCGGATCTGGCGATCGTATCGGATGCGGGGCGGTTCCTGTCCGATCTGGCCGCGGCGCTGCCAGAGGCCGGCAAAAGCGGCTGGACAGCGACGGAGGTCGCGGCCAGCAAGGCGCGCTGGCGGGCCGAGACCGATGCCGAGCGGCCGGGCATCGTGCCGGTCTGTGATGCGCTGCGCGCGGCGATCCCGGCCGAGACGATGATCTATTCGGACATGACGCAGTTCGCCTATGCCGCCAAGGAGGTTTGGCCGATGGATCGCCCGGGCCACTGGCATCATCCCTACGGGTTTGGCACATTGGGCTATGCGCTGCCGGCGGCCATTGGCGGGGCGGTGGCGCGGCCCGGCCTGCCCACGCTGGCCATCGCGGGCGATTACGGCTTTCAGTATACGGTGCAGGAATTGGGCACGGCGGTGGAACTGGGCCTGCCGCTGCCGATCATCCTGTGGGACAATGCCAAGCTGAAAGAGATCGAGGACGCGATGGTGCGTGCACAGATCGCCCCCAAGGCTGTGGTGGCCCGGAACCCGGATTTCTGCGCGCTGGCCCGCGCCTATGGCGCCCATGCCGCGGCCCCCGGCACGCTGGAGGAGATGGCGCAGGCGGTGCAACAGGCCTTTGCCGCCGACCGCCCCACGCTGATCCATGTGTCCGCCGGGATCGCCGCCGGGTAGGGGCGCCGTTTTCTGCGCAGAAAACGGGCAAGAAAATTACAGCAATTTTCTTGCCCTGAATTTTTTGGAAAATTCCGGCGCCAGTGGGCGACCGCGTCGCCTCAGTAGACGTCGTTATAGGGGCTGTGGCTGACGATGTATTTCGGGCATCCCGGGCGCGCGGTGTTGATGATCAGGTACCAGACGGTTTCGCCCGGCCGTCCGGCGCGGGAATATTCGCAGCCCTTGGGATGGGTCCACCATTGACCCTGGTGACCCGAGGGCGGCATGGCGGACCGATCCGAGGCCAGGTGAAGCGTGGCGGCCAGCTTGTCGGACAGGTCGGCCTGTGCCGCCGTGCCCAGACCTGCGGCGAGTAGGCCCGCGCCGAGTGCCAAGAACTTGAACATGTGAAAACTCCCGAAAACCTGCCGGGGACAGCCCCGGCGCACACCCCGCACCACGGGCGTCAGCATCCGCGCCGCGACTTGCCAAATGATTAACGCGGGCCTGTCAGAGCCCGCGTCAATCATTTGCAGTTTAAGAGAATTTTAATCCCAGCAACTGACCAGCACGGTCATGCCGGCCGCACGGGTCGTGAGGGTTTCGGGCGGGATCTGACCAGCCTCGCCCGGGGCGGCGGCAGGGGTGACCCCGGCCTGCTGCAGCACCAGTCGGATCGCATCGGCATCGGCGGCAAAGCTGACGCCTGCCGGCAGTTGGCGGCCAGTGTCCGCGGCCGGAAGCAACATGCCCAGAACCGCCCCTCCGGCATCCACCACCGGGCCGCCCGCATCCCCGTCCAGCGCGCTCAGCGCCAGCCGCTTGAGATCCTGTTCACCGTTCAGGCCGCGCAGATCGGCCAACTGCCCGAAGGTTAGCGTCGGTGCCCCAAGCACGCCCTCGTAGGAATAGCCCGCCACGGCCACGTCCGATTGCAGGCGCGGCGCGGTCTGGCTGAAGGCCGCGACCGACATCGGTGCCAGCGGCGCCAGCGGACGCAGCACCGCGATGCCCATATCCTCGTTCACGGTGGCGATTTCGGCCTCGTAATCGGTCTCCAGCGTGATCCGGCCGCATCCCTGCACCACCTCGGCCGTGGTCACCACGGTGCCTGCGCCATCCACGTAGAAGCCCGAGCGCGACAGGCGCGGTTTGCGGATTTCCAGCCCGGAGACAAGATCGATGCTCTGTTCCTCGGCGCTGCCGGCCAGCGGATCGAGAACCCCGCCCAGCCGGGCGAAGCTTTCCTGCATTTCCCCCAGAAGGCGGGTGCGGCGTTCCTCGTCGCCCGCGGGCCAGATCAGTGTGAATCCCTTGATCTCCCCATTCTTGAGCCAGGCCTGGGTGTGCGAGATGAAATAGGCGCTTTCCCCGATCAGGGTGAAGGCGTCGCCCTCTATCGTGCGCGGGCCGTCCTGGGGCACGATTTCCAGCGTCTGCATGATATCATAAAGCCCGGTCAGCGTGTTGCGGTCGCCCTGCTGGCTGATGAGCAGAACCCGCGCGTCGATATCGCCGGTGGCTGTGTAATGGGCAAAAGGTGGCTCGTAGCGATCGAAGCGCACGACGCCGGTGGGGATTTTGATCTCGATCCCGGCTTCGGCGTCCTGCACCAGCTTCAGGTCGAGCCCTTCGAGCACGGCGTTGTACTGGCGCAGAAGCTCGACGCGCTGGCGCGTGGTCAGAACGCCCGTGACCTCGAAATTGTTGGCCTCCTGCCAGCGGGCCATGGAGCCGCGCGTGCCACGGCCGAAGGCGGCATCGATCGCGCCGCCGTAAAAGCCCGCCCATTTCAGCGCGACCTGCAGGTCGGCGCGTTCTGCGCGGCTGAGCGTGGCCTCGCTGGCGCGGGCCTCGCGCACGGTTTCGTCCGCGGGCTGGGGTTCGGGCTCCGGCTCCGGCTCGACAACGGGCTCGGGTTCGGTCGACTGGGCGGGGTCGGTGCTGGCCTGTTCCGTCTCGGTGTCCGGCACCTCCAGCGCGGGGGTGTTCAGCAGGTTGGCGCCCACGGGCCAGAATTGCTGCCGGTAATCCGCGCTTTGCGCGATATAGCTGTCGCGGGGAATTAGGCCGGCGCCGCGCAGGTTGCGCAGGATGGCATTGGCCTCGCCTTCCTCGTAGGGGCCAAGGGCGATCGCATACCAACCGCCCCCGAGCGAGAAGCCGTTCACATCCTGGATCTGCGCGGCATAGCTGCGGATGCTGGATTGCGCCTGGTTGAGGCTGGGCTGCGCCTCGATCTGGACCCAGACGTTTTGCTGCGCGGCGGCGGGTGCCAGCCCCAGGAAAACAGTGAAAAAAAGTGACAGAATGATACGCGTCATGAAGTTACGTTGCCCTTGCCCTGAAGCTATTGTGTTTTTTGGTCTGAATTGTTTTACCAAATCCACCGGGGCATGCATCCAAAATATGGCCTCGCCCGCGATTCATCGTCACCGGGCCCGCGTGTCGGCCCCAAACTGCGCGCAAGGGCCGCCATGTTTCGGGCCCTTCACGGAATTTTGTGATTCAAGTCCACCTCGAAACGCATTAACAGGGGCGGCGATGTCAGACGCGGCAGCCCAGAGGCAGATCATGGCGCAAGAAACCGGCAAACCCCGTTCCTTCCAGGAGATCATCCTGCGGCTTCAGACATACTGGGCCGGGCAGGGCTGCGCGGTGATGCAACCCTATGACATGGAGGTCGGCGCGGGCACTTTTCACCCGGCCACGACCCTGCGCTCCCTGGGGTCCAGGCCATGGGCCGCGGCCTATGTGCAGCCCTCGCGCCGGCCCACCGATGGCCGCTATGGCGAGAACCCCAACCGGTTGCAGCATTACTACCAGTACCAGGTGCTGATCAAACCCAGCCCGCCCGACCTGCAGGAGCTTTATCTCGGCTCGCTTGCCGCCATCGGTATCGACCTGAAGATGCACGATATCCGCTTTGTCGAGGATGACTGGGAAAGCCCGACACTGGGCGCCTGGGGTCTGGGCTGGGAGGTGTGGTGCGACGGTATGGAGGTGAGCCAGTTCACCTATTTCCAGCAGGTTGGCGGGCATGATTGTCACCCGGTGTCGGGTGAGTTGACCTACGGGCTGGAACGTCTGGCGATGTACGTGCTGGGCATCGACCACGTGATGGAGATGCCGTTCAACGACCCCGACGCGCCGATTGCCCTGTCCTATGGCGATGTGTTCCGCCAGACCGAGCAGGAATACAGCCGCTGGAATTTCGACGTGGCCAACACGCAAGTCCTGTTCAAGCAGTTCGAAGAGGCGGAGGCGGAATGCGAGGCGATCCTGTCGCACCCGCAGGAAGACCCCAAGACCGGCCACAGGATCATCATGGCGCATCCCGCCTATGATCAGTGCATCAAGGCCAGCCATATCTTCAACCTGCTGGATGCGCGCGGCGTGATTTCCGTGACCGAGCGGCAGGCCTATATCGGGCGCGTGCGCGCGCTGGCCAAACGCTGTGCGGATGCCTTCGTGCAGACCGAGGCCGGGGGGCAGGCTGCATGATCGGTAA
>JANSYB010000338.1 GCA_024742655.1 Paracoccaceae bacterium
GCGCTGTTCTGGCCTTCTGGTCTGAGCGCTTGTTCCCCGCCTTTCCGGCGATGGGCTTTACGGCGGCACTTCTGTCTGCTGCGGCAGGTAGTGTTCTGGGGCCTGTCCTTGCAGGGTTTGTGGTCGAGTCATTCGGATCCGCCGCGATGTTTCTGGGCACGGCCGCCTTGCCGGTGCTTACGGCCGTCGTGCTGAGGGATCGCCATGTGCGCGAGCGCCCGGACCGTGGCACGCTGTGCGGACGGGCCTGACGGGCGGTGAATGATCCGCGCCTTTCAATTTAGAACCATTCCAGAAACCTTGACAGTCCGGCCGCGGACGCGCATATCTGGGGAACCCCGCAAAAAGGTGACTCACCAATGTTTATTCAGACGGAATCGACCCCGAACCCCGCAACGTTGAAATTCCTGCCCGGCCAGACCGTGCTTGAGGCGGGCACAGCTGATTTTCCAAGTGCCGAGGGCGCGGAGAATTCACCTCTGGCCGAGCGCATTTTCAAGGTGCAGGGCGTCAGCGGCGTGTTCCTGGGCAATGATTTCGTCACCGTGACCAAGACCGAAGAAACAGAGTGGGATCATGTGAAACCCGCCATTCTGGGCGCGATCATGGAACATTTCACCTCTGGGCAACCCGTCATGCTGGGCGAGGTGGCGGCGTCGGGGCACGCGGAACATGACGGCGAAAACTCCGAGATCGTGGGCCAGATCAAGGAATTGCTGGATACCCGGGTGCGGCCTGCCGTGGCGCAGGATGGCGGCGACATCACCTTTCACGGGTTCGAGCGCGGCGTTGTCTACCTGCATATGCAAGGTGCCTGTGCCGGCTGCCCGTCCTCGACAATTACCCTGAAGATGGGGATCGAGAACCTGCTGCGCCACTACATCCCGGAGGTGACCGAGGTGCGCCCCGTTGGCATCTGATCCGGTCGTTCTGGGGTTCGACACATCGGCCGCGCATTGCGCGGCCGCTTTGTTGTCGGGGGGGCAGGTGCTGGCCTCCCGTGCCGAGGAAATGGGCCGTGGCCAGGCGGAACGCCTGATTCCCCTGTTGGAAGAGATTCTGTCGGAGGCCGGTGTCACCTGGTCCGACCTGGACCGGATCGGTGTGGGCGTCGGGCCGGGGAACTTTACGGGCATCCGCATCTCGGTTGCTGCCGCGCGCGGGCTGGCGCTTGGGCTGGAGGTGCCGGCAATCGGCGTGTCGGGCTTCGAGATTGTCAGTGCGGTCGCCACGGGAGAGCACTTACCGGCCATCCCCGCCCCGCGCGAACAGTTTTACATTCTGCCCCCCGGCGGGGCGCCCGCTCTTGTGTCCCGCGCGCAGGCCGAGGCCATGGGCCGTCCCGTACTGGGTTTGCCGCCGCCCGCCAAGACGGCAGAGATCATCGCGCGGATTGCCGGGCGTGCCGCCGACACCACCACGCCGCCTGCGCCGCTTTACCTCAAACCGGCCGACGCGGCGCCCGCGCGCGATGTGCCGCCGGTGATCCTGGACGCATGACACCCGACGAAATGGCCCATCTGCACGCGGCAGCCTTTGCAGGGCAGGGGCGGGCGTGGGGTGAGCGCGAATTCGCGGGGCTGCTGCGGTCCGGTCATGTGTTTGTGGTCGGCGATTCGCGCGCCTTCGCCGTGGTGCGTGCCCTCGCCGACGAGGCCGAGGTTCTGACGCTTGCGACCCATCCCGATCACAGACGCCATGGCTTCGGGCAGTCTGTCCTGAGCTTGTTGGAGGCGGAGGCCGCCAGGCGCGGGGCGACGCGTCTCTTTCTGGAGGTTGCCGAAGACAACGCGGCTGCCCGTGCGCTTTATGCCGGTGCGGGGTATCGCGAAACGGCGCGGCGCGCCAAGTACTATGCGCGCCCCGACGGCGTCCATAGCGACGCCCTGATCCTTGAAAAGCACCTGCGCTGAGCCGCCTCAGATGGCGGAACTGTGCCCCGCCTTGCTGAGTTCATAGGCGTCGAAACTGCGCGCGATCAGGCGCGTCAGCGGGCGGACCTCCTGCGGCACGAATAGGCCGTCCGACGACAGATCAAGCATTTTCGGGAAGGCATCTGCCGTGCGTTTCAAGAGGCTGTGCAGCTCTTTCGGGGAGATCTTGAAATTCTGGCAGATTTCAGCGGCATCAATGCGGAAATCGCACATCAGCGCCTCGATCAGGCGGGCCCTCAGTCGGTCGTCCGACGTGAAGACATGGCCGCGCGTGGTCGAAAACCGCCCCTCGCGGATGGCCGCGGTATGCGCCCCGGTGGCCGGGGCATTCTGGGCATAACCCTGCGGGAACCGCGAAATCGAAGACGCGCCGATGCCGACAAGCACCTCGGCGGTGTCATCGGTGTAGCCCTGGAAATTGCGGCGCAGCTTTCCGGCGTTCAGCGCAACGGTCAGCCCGTCAGTCTGTGTCGCGAAATGGTCGATGCCGATTTCGGCATACCCGTCCCACATGAACAGGCGGCGGGCCGTGTCGAACAACTCAAGCCGTTCCTCGGGCGTGGGCAGCGCATCGGACGGGATCAGCTGTTGACGCTTGGCCATCCATGGTACGTGCGCATAGCCATAAAGCGCCACACGGTCGGGATTCAGCGACAGGAGTTTCTGAACGCTTTCGGTGATGCGCGCCTTGGACTGATGGGGCAGGCCATACAGGATATCGGCATTCAGGCTGCCGACGCCGCGCGCGCGAATCTCGTTCACCGCGTCGCGGGTGATGTCATAGCCCTGGATACGCCCGATCGTCTGCTGAATCTGATCATCGAAATCCTGCACCCCGATCGAGGCGCGGTTCATCCCGGCGGCGGCCAGGGCATCGAGGCGCGCCGCGTCGATTTCATTGGGATCGATCTCGACCGAGAATTCCGTTGCGGGCCCGAACGGCACCGCATCGCGAATCGCCCCGGCCAGTTCGGTCATCATCGGTGCCGTCAGAAGGGTCGGTGTTCCCCCGCCCCAATGCAGCCGCGACAGCGTGACACCCTCCGGCAGGGTCCGACCCAGCATGGCCAGTTCGGTCTTGAGCGTTTCGAGATAGGCCGCGACCGGTTTGTCCGATTGCGTACCTTGCGTGCGGCACGCGCAGAACCAACACAGCCTTCTGCAAAAGGGTACATGGATGTATAGCGAGATTTCACCGCCTGACGGAATGGCCCGTATCCAGGACGTGAAATCCCCCGGCCCGACATCGGCGCTGAAATGCGGTGACGTCGGGTAACTGGTGTAGCGGGGCACTTTTGCGTCAAAGAGACCCAGTTTGCCCAGTTGTTTTTTCGTAATCATGCGCGTAGCTTTACTGTAACGGGACACAGACACTTTGACACAGATCAAGCGTACAGAAATCGTGACAGCATGCTGAACCAGGATACAGCCGCCGTGCCGCGTGACTGCGGCGAATGCCCCATCCGCCACCGGGCCGTTTGCGCACGGTGCGAGGCGGATGAGCTCGAATTGCTTGATCAGATCAAATATTATCGCAATTTCGAGGCGGGCCAGACGGTCATCTGGGCCGGGGACAAGATGGATTTCGTCGGCTCGGTCGTGTCAGGGATCGCGACGCTGACCCAGACGATGGAAGACGGGCGCACGCAGATGGTGGGCCTGTTGCTGCCCAGTGACTTCGTTGGGCGCCCGGGGCGACAGACCGCCGCCTATGACGTGGTGGCCACCTCGGACATGGTGATGTGCTGTTTCCGTAAGAAACCGTTCGAAGACATGATGAATGTCACGCCGCATATCGCGCAGCGCCTGTTGGAAATGACGCTGGATGAACTGGATGCGGCGCGCGAATGGATGCTGGTTCTGGGCCGCAAGACCGCGCGGGAGAAGATCGCAAGCCTGTTGTCGATCATCGCGCGCCGCGATGCCACGCTCAACATGGTCGGCGGCACGGGTCCAATGGTCTTCGACCTGCCGCTCACGCGGGAGGCGATGGCCGATTACCTCGGTCTTACGCTGGAAACCGTAAGCCGTCAGATTTCCGCGCTCAAGAAGGACGGCGTGATACACCTCGAGGGCAAGCGCCACGTCACCGTGCCGGATTTCGACCGCCTTATGGAAGAGGCGGGCGACGACAACGA
>JANSYB010000456.1 GCA_024742655.1 Paracoccaceae bacterium
ACGGTGTAATCCACCTGCGGGCGCCCCTCGCGGTCGCCCTGCAGCGTGACCATGATCAGGTCTTTGCGACGCTTTTTCAGCGTCTCGTAATCCATCCAGCCGCGCACCCGAAGGTTGGTCAGAAAAAGGCCCGCATCGCGCCCCGGCGCGGTGATGATCCGGCTGATCAACTCGCGCCCCTCGGGGCTGCGCATGTTCACGGCCACCGATTTCTTGCCCTTGTTCAGCCCCGACCAGAACAGGCTTTGTCCCGACGGCGCAAGCGGCCAGCGCCCGGCATCCAGCCCCCCCTCGATCCGGTCGAAACGGATCACCTCGGCCCCCATCTGGGCCAGCGTCATGCCGGCCAGCGGCACCGCGACAAAGGCCGATCCTTCGACCACGCGCATCCCTTTGAGCATCCTGTTCATTGTGTTTCCTCCCAGATGGCGGTGGCCTGCATGCATTGATGCCCGGCCTGACCGGTAAAAAGTGAAAGCGCGCCGCAGTCATCCTCCAGCGCCATGATATCGATCTCGGGGCTTTCCCCGGGGGTCAGCAGCATGGGATGCACGCCGCGAAAATCGAAATGCCGCGGCATCCGTCCCTTGTGGGCGCGGGCGGCCTCGATCAGCCATGTGGCCTGCAGGGGCCCGTGAACGACAAGACCCGGGTAATGCTCAACCTGCTGCGCATAGGGCAGATCGTAATGGATACGATGCGCATTGAAGGTGATCGCCGAATAGCGGAACAGCAACGGCTCCGACGCCTGCACGGTGCGATGCATCGCCGGGGTCTGCGGCATCGGGCGTTTTTGCGGCGGCCGGAAACTGTCGGGGATATCGAGATAGACGATATCCTGACGTTCCTCGATTGCCAGCCCGCGTTCCGAATAAAGCTTGTGATCGACCGTCACGAACACCATCGGGCCGGTCTTGCCGTCCTTTTCGGTGACCTTCGCGATGCAGGAGCGGCGCTTGAACGGCTCTCCCACGCGCAAGGGCGCACCGAACGACAGGCTGCCGCTGGCCCACATTCGCCGCTCCAGCCGAACGGGCGGCAGGAAATCCCCCAGAACCGGGTGGCCGTCGCGGGCCAGCTCTCCCATCGGAACGGTCGGGGTGAAGGCGCACCAATGCCACAGAGGCGGCAGCGGGTCGCCCATACGCGGCGCGGCGGCATTGGCATCGCCCAGCGTCGCGTGGATCTGCGCGGCCTGCGCCTCGCTGATACAGCCGGCCATCGCCTCTGTCCGGCCTTCCCATGCCACAACGTTGAGCTGGTCCATCTTTCGCCTCCGTGTTCGACTACAGTCAAAAGTGGGGAGAGGCGGAAAAAAGTCAATATTTCAATACCTTAGCGGAATACCTTTGTATGCCGAATTCAAGATGCACCTGCAGCAAGACCGATTTCGCGTTGATTTCCCACGTGAAAAGACATGTGCAGTCGCAGCATTTCCAAAGCGAAAAACGCCATTCTGCCATCGAAAAACGACAAGACCCGCCCGATGAGGGCGCGCGGCAGATTGACCCAGTGCTGCCGGATTGCCCTGAAACACCGGGGTTGCCCACAAAACAGGCAACCCCGGCACCGCCGTTCGTGAGTGGTGCGGCATCAGAACAAAGCAGCGGCCATCATGATCAGGCCCGCCAGACCCACGGTAAAGACAACCGACCGGACAAGCGGCACCCCGGCGATGTAAACGCCCACATACAGGATCCGAGACAGAACAAAGACCTGCGCGCCCCAAACAGCCAGCGACATGTTGGCGCCCTCGACGACAAGCGCCAGCAGGCCGAGCCCCAGGAAGACCGGCAAGTTCTCGGCCAGATTATGCGCCGCCTTCAAGGCGCGCGCCCTGTAAAGGCCCGGCTGAGGCAGGCTGTCACGCGGGCCCATGTAGGCCACCGGCCCGATCCGCGCCATCAGCATCATTCCGGCCAGGTAGACGTTCGCCAGATAAACCGCCAGCCCTGCCAGTATCCAGAAAACCATTGCATGCTCCTTTGTATCATTGCGGATCAGAGCTATGCTGCAGAGGGAATAACTGCAATTCCTTTGAAGGGAATGAAATCCATGACAAATGACTTTGGTCCCGCATTGCGCAGACTACGGCGGACCCTCGGCCTCAGCCAATTGGCACTCGCCACTCTGCTGGCCAGCACGCAACGGCACATATCCTTTCTGGAAACCGGCCGATCCCGTGCGACACCTGCCTTTCTGCAAAGACTGTGCACGGAGCTGAACCTGTCCACGGCGCAGCGCAGCGCCCTGTTCGAGGCCTCGGGTCTGCGCAACCCCTTTCCGGAACGCGGGTTGAATGACGCCGAGGTTGCCAACGCGCTTGATACGATCGAGCAGCGCCTGCTGCGCAACTGGCCTTTTCCGGCTTTCGCGCTGGATCGCGATTGGACCGTGCTGCGCGCGAATGACAGTGCGCGCAGGATGTTTGCCGGGCTTGGCGTGGACCTCGGCCAGCCCGCACCAAGCCTTTTGGCCATTGTCCTTTCGCCCGCCTTTCGCGCGTCCATCCGAAACTGGTCAGAGGTCAGCCCGGGTTTCTATTTCAGGCTTCAGGCCGCGGCAGAGCGCAACGCGACGGTCCGGGACGCCTTCGAGGCCGCCCGCGCCGCCGGGGTCTTCGAAGACATCCCGGCTTTGATCACCGGACAGACATCAGGTGACCCGATGACCTGCGCCGAATTGGCCCTGCCCGATGGGTCCGTGGTGCGGATGACACCCTTTGTCGGGCATTTCGTAACGCTGCAGGATGTCCGGCTTGAGACGATCGAGATCGAACTGATGGTCCCGATGGATGACCCGACCGAGGCGCGCCTGCGCGCCGGTTAGGGTATGGCGGCCTCCAGCGCGGCCAGATCACCCTCACAGATCACGGCCTCGTTGGCCAGAATGTGGGCGATGGGCCAGTCCCACCATGCGATGTCGCATAACCGCCTGACCGTGGCCGGATCGAAACGCGTCTTGACCACCCGTCCCGGATTGCCCGCGACAACCGTGTAGGGCGGCACCGCGCCCCCAACCACCGCGCCCGCGCCGACGATCACCCCGTCGCCCAGACGCGCACCGGGCAGGATACGGGCGTCCTTGCCGATCCAGACATCGTTGCCGATCACCGTGTCGG